>CAZRGY010000209.1:0-7295 GCA_964599715.1 uncultured Verrucomicrobiota bacterium
CTCCCCACCCCATGTGAAGCCACAAACCGTCACGCATCAGGTAATACAAATCCTCATCATCACAGGCCTTTTAGATCAGCACGGAATGCTTTAACTAAAGCCAACAAAGTCCTCATTTAGTATTAACGAACAGGAATCAAAGCTGCCATTATACTTAATTATTTTGAAAATTTCAGGTACTGCGCTTGAACAAAAGATAGCAGGAACAGGCTTAGCTATCCGATAGTATGAACTACCAGTAGTCGGATTGTTTTCGTTCGAAGTATACGTGTATAATCCTTTAGTTGAGTAGGCAGACGCAAAAACTTGATCATATCTCTTTGCTTTCCCATCACGGAAAATGGAATCAAGCAAAGGCCCTCCCCTTAAAATTGGTCTAACTAACCAGTTGTCGTAGTTTGGGTCAGCCCCAACAGGAAGTTTAGCTAAAAAATCTAAGGCCGTCTTTCCCACTTCATCAGGATCATCAAGGTAGCTTTTCGGTACGATTCCACTATATCCCGGCCGAAACACACCTAGGCAACCTTTATTATCTAAACATAGCCAGAGGAAATCCGACTCATCGTTACCAACTAAACTAGCGGATTTCATATAGCTAATAATGCAGCTTTCACGGCCGGCTTTGCTGAAACTCCGCAATATACCCCTTCATCTTCGGATCAATCACGAACGTCGCCACGGGAATCAGCGAGGCCACGAACACCAGTACCCCCCGGCCCATCGGCCAGCGCGCCACCAGCATCGTTTGCGCCAGCGATACGCAAAAGATCACGAACAGCAGCCCGTGGACCGACCCCACTATCCGCACTGCCAGCGGCATGTCCGCCAGATACTTCAAGGGCATGGCAATCCCCAACAAGACGAGATACGACACCGCCTCGATCAGGGCGATTTTACGCAGAAATGGAATCGGGTTCTTCATAAGTCAAAGCAATCCTCAGACCGCGCCGGGATATTGCCCGTTCAGAATTGATGCACTCCAGCCTTAATTACCCCCTTCGGCCTCATTTACAAACCCGCGGACATCTGCCATACCTTCCGCCATGAAACTCCTGCACGCTGCATTGCCTTTGCTCGTTGCTGTCTCCCTTTCCACCGCTTTTGCCGAAACCGTCAAAGATCGCGAGGGTGCGGTCCGCAATGACAAGGCGACGATGGAGAACGACGCCAACTGGATCTACAACGATTTCGAGAAAGGCTTCGCCGAGGCCAAAAAGACCGGCAAACCCCTGCTCGTCGTGCTGCGTTGCGTCCCCTGCCTTTCCTGCATGGGCATTGACGCCCAGGTATTGCAAGCGGCCGACCTGAAACCCCTGCTGGCCCAGTTCGTCTGCGTGCGCGTCATCAACGCCAACGCCTTGGACCTCGCCCGCTTCCAGTTCGATTATGATCTTTCCTTCTCCACCCTGTTCTTCAATAGCGACGGCACCGTCTATGGCCGCTACGGCTCTTGGACGCACCAGAAGAACCCGCAGGAAAAGACCACCGCCGGCTACAAGCGGGCGCTCGAATCCGCTCTGGCCATCCACAAAGGCTACCCGGCAAACAAGGCCTCCCTCGACGGCAAGCAAGGCCTGCCCACCCCATTCAAAACCCCGGTCGAGATGCCGGCGCTCATGCAGAAATACACGCTGGACCTGAACTGGAGCGGCAAAGTGGTCCAAAGCTGTGTCCATTGCCACCAGATCGGCGATTCGCACCGCCTCTACTATCGCGACAAGAAACAACCCATCCCCACCAACCTCATTTACCCGATGCCCCAGTCGGAGACCATCGGTCTCACCCTGGCACCAGACCATGAAGCGCGGGTGGAAGCGGTTGCCGCCGGGTCCATCGCCGCCAAGGCGGGTTTCCAAGCCGGTGACGACATCGTCTCCTTGGCCGGCCAACCCCTTGTATCCATCGCAGACTTCAGTTGGGCGCTCCATCGCGCTCCTGATGCCGGTTCAGTGGCTGCCGTGGTGAAACGTGGCGGCGCGGAGAAATCCCTGACCATCGCCCTCACTCCCAATTGGCGGCGCAAGGCGGATATCTCCCGCCGCGTCGGCACCTGGCCCATGCGCGGCATGGCCAGTGGCGGCATGGTCCTGCTCGACCTCACGGATGAAGAACGCACCCAGCGCAATCTCCCGAAGAACAACATGGCCCTCTACGTGAAAAGCGTGGGCCAATACGGCAAACACGCCGCCGCCAAGAAAGCGGGTTTCCAAAAGGATGACGTCATCCTGCAACTGGCCGGTGTCAGCACCCGCGTCACCGAAGGCGAGATGATCGGCTACCTGCTGCAAAGATATCCGATGGGAGCCACCGTGAAAGCCACCGTCCTACGTGGCAACCAGCGGGTGGAGCTGAATCTGCCCATGCAGTAAGAAACCTTACTCGGTCGCGATGAAGTCGGAGTAAGCGCACGTCCCCATATAGCCATACCCTGCCCCTTCCAGCCTTGTGCCCGTGAGCAAAGCGTGGATGAAGCCGTTCAACTCGACTTGTCGCGTATGCCAGACGGCTTTGGTGGGATTCTCGCGCAGGAAGAACTTCACCCGGCCATCCAGGGCTTGATGCCGTTGCCACTCCGCCGTGAGTTCCGTCTTAAAAGGAAACTTCGCCCCCAGATCTTTCAGCATCGCCTGACTGCGCCCCCACGTGCCACCCGAGGCGCTCACGAACGTCTTGCCGTTCAGCAACGCCACACTGTCATGGTAAGCCAGCACACACAGGTAACGCTCCGGACTCCCCTGCAACCAGGCTGAGAGTTTCTCCGCGTGGCCTTGCGCCATGTCATACGCGTAGTTGCTGTCCAGAAACGCGATACGCTCCACTTCATCCGGGATGCGCTCGATACCGTTCAGATATCCAAACGTGAAACTGCCACCACCACTGTGACCAGTCAGCACCAGCCGCGTTGAAGGCGCAGGAAAACGTTGCTGCAGCGATTTGACGATGCCCGGGATGTGCTTGCTCTCGGCATCATTCTTCTTGCGCCACGCCGGCCATGATTTGTCGCTATTCTCGAGATAAGCCACCACCAGGTTGACCTCCGGCAGTCGTGCCCGCAGCCAGCGCGTCTGCGCCCCGATGTGCTGGATATCGAAGTGCCAATCCTCCCCCGGCTTGATCTGGCGGCCGATGGTCTGCTCGATAGTGTTCCCATTCGGGCACGCATAGAGCACCAGCCTGACCGGCTTGTTGGTGGCCAACTGGGCGGGTGAAATGATGACGACACGGACTCCCGGTTCGAAGCGCACCGTCTCCCATCGCTCACCAAACTTGTCCGCCCCTTGCGCTTCAGCAGCCGTCAAGATGCCGGGCACCAATCCGAGTATGAGCAGCCAGATATGCCGAAAGCAGTTCACGATTCCTCAAAGTTTCTCATCCGGTCCATGCAATAGATTGGTCTGCAAAGTTTCCGGTGTGATCTCCTTCTCCCAGCGGCTGATGACCACGGTAGCCACTGCGTTACCGATGAGGTTCGTGATGGCACGGCACTCGCTCATGAAGCGGTCAATGCCGACCAGCAAAGCCAGCGAAGCCATGGGGATATCCGGCACGACCGCCAGCGTGGCCGCCAAAGTCACAAACCCGGCACCCGTCACCCCGCTCGCACCTTTGGATGAGATCATGGCCACCAGCAGCAAGGAGATCTGCTGTTTCAGATCCAGCGGCGTATTCGTGGCTTGCGCCAGAAAGACAGCCGCCATGGACATATAGATGTTCGTCCCGTCGAGATTGAAGCTGTAGCCCGTCGGGATGACCAGGCCCACAGTCGATTTCTTGCACCCAAGCTTGGTCAATTTCTGCAGCATGCCCGGCAAAGCGGTCTCTGATGAACTGGTGCCAAGCACCAGCAACAGCTCCTCTTTGAGATAGGAAAGCAAACGAAAGATGGAAAAGCCGGCGGCCCGCGCGATTCCGCCCAAAACCACTATCACGAAGAAACCCGCTGTCAGGTAAAACCCCGCCATCAACTCCACCAGATTCTTCAAGGAGCCGATGCCATAACTGCCCACGGTAAACGCCATCGCCCCGAGCGCCCCCAAAGGGGCGACCGCGACGACCATCCGCATGATCGCAAAAAAGATATGCGCAGCCGTATCGATGACATGCAACACCGGCTCGCGTCGCTCACCCAAGGCACTGACCGCAAACGCCGTCAACCCGGAAACCAGCAGGACTTGCAGCAGATCGCCTTTCACGAAAGCGTCAAACAACGTGTTTGGGATGATGTTCATCAAAAAGCCGACCGTGGTTTGTGCATCTGCCCTGCCAGCGTAGTCCTGCCCTATCGATGGATCTAATGTCAGCGGATCGATGTTAAAACCCGCCCCCGGCTTAAGCACATTCACCACCACCAGACCGATGATCAGTGCCAGCGTGGAAACGATCTCGAAATAAAGCACGGTCTTGAAGCCGACCCGCCCGAGCTGCTTCATGTCGCTCATGGAAGCGATGCCATGCACAACGGTGCAAAAGATGATCGGCGCGATCATCATCTTCACAAGTTTGATGAAAGCATCCCCCAGAGGTTTCAGTTCCTTGCCCAGATCCGGCCAGAAATGACCGATGGAAATGCCCACGGCGACGGCGATGAGGACTTGGATGTAAAGAATCCTGTACCAAGGCTTCTTCTCAGGCGGTATCGCCTCGGCGGGAGCGGCAGTAGTCGTGCTCAAGCGTTTGTATCAAATGGCTGATTTCAAAAACACTAATGAGATGCCGGCCGGATGACAATGCTTTGCATGGGGAACCCTTGGAGCTAGATCAAAGAAGGCTCCGTAGCGCCAGACGATTCACCGGCTTTGAACTCCTCCAAAGCAGCTTTGAGCTGCGCCTTGGTGTAGCGCTTCCTGACCCCCTCGATGGCCTTGGTCGCCAGTTCATCACAACGCTCATTCCCGGCATGACCGGCGTGGCCTTTGACCCAGTGCCACTCAACTTTGTGACGGGAGACAGCTTCGTCCAGCATCCGCCAGAGATCGGCATTCTTCACCGGCTCCTTGGTCTTGGTTTTCCAGCCGTTGCGCTTCCATCCATGCATCCAAGCGGTGACACCATTCTTCACGTAGTTGGAATCCGTATGGAACTCGACCTCGCATGGACGGTTCAGCGCATTCAGAGCCTCGATTGCTCCCTGCAATTCCATGCGGTTGTTCGTGGTGGCAGGTACTCCCCCGCTCAATTCCCGAGTGAGCTTACCCCAAGACAGAACCGCCGCCCAACCGCCCGGTCCTGGATTGCCCTGACAGCCGCCATCCGTATGGATAACGACTTTCTGCAACTCTGGTGTGGAACCTAAAAACACAGGCATGGAAAGTGCCACGTGAACCGGCCAATGCCAAGGTCACGTGGCAGAATGACTGCGGGAATGATAACTGGCGAAATCAGAAATTCGTATCCGCTTCCTTCAGATCCAGTTCCTTGATCCAGGTGTTGCGATAACGCACATCATGCCCCTCACACTGGAGTTTGAGACCTTGCGGCGTATCCGTGATGCCCTTGCCGCCGTCGTTGCCACCATCCACCCCGGAGTTGGGCCCGCCCCAGACTTTCTGGATCTGCACATTGTCATGCACCTTCTTGCCGTTGAAATACATGGTTACCATGGCCTTCTCCACCAGCTTGCCGTCCTTGAAACGGGCCGCCCGAAAGACGATGTCATAGGCGTTCCATTTGCCGATGCCGTTGAAGCTGTCGTACGGGGACTCGGTCTCGTTGATCACCGCGCCCATGCCGTGCTTGGTCTTGTCACCTTCCTTGATCTGGATCTCGTAACGGTTTTGCAGATACACACCGCTGTTGCCTTTCGGGTTCACCACCAGAAATTCGATGTGCAGCCGGAAGTCGCGATAAGCTTTCTTGGTGACGATATCCGCCGCACCGTATTTGCCGCCAGCGGCAGCCGGATCATCCGTCATCAACACCGTGCCCTTGTCCACCGGGTCCTCGACGATCTTCCATTTGATGGGCATGGAGGAACCAAAGCGGGGCCCTTCCCAATACACCCATTTTTCATCCAACATCTTGCGCGTGCCATCGATGATGACCTCGGCCCCATTGATGGGTTTGGCACCCACACCGATAGTCTTGTCCGCAGCGGCAGCGGCATTATTGAATAGGAACGTCGCCGCCAATAGCGGCACAAGGTACAAGGCTTTCAGGCTTTTCATGCGTGTTGTGGAAAGGACGATGGCATGGAACATTTCTCCAGGCAACATCTTCATGAACGACAAGAAGCTTGCACTTGTTCCCGCCCCCAAAGACACTTTTCCCATCATTCACCAATGAAATCCATCTGCACCGCCCTTGTTGCGCTCATATTGCTGGCTTGCAACCTTCAAGCAGCCGGGCCAACCACTTCCCTGCTCTCCAACGGCGATTTCGAATCGCACCGCAAGGCGGCGGACTGGCCGGATGACTGGCCGAAGTCCAAAGAATCCTCATGGGAAGTGGATAACGGCAATCACTTCTTCCGGCTGAAGGTTTTAGAACCCGGCAAGATGATCATGGCTTATCGCCAAGTGAAGCTGCTGCCCGAACACAAGCGGCTGCAACTCACTTTCCGCGCCCGTTACACCGATGTGAAGCGCGGCAAGGAGACCTGGCATGATGCGCGTATCTTGCTGGATTTCAAAGACGCCAAGGGCAAGAAGATCAAAGCCAATACCAAGCCGCCCTATTTTAGCGGCACATCGAAGGACTGGCGTAATGTGAAGGTGGAGTTTGATGTTCCGGAAGGCGCGAAGCTGCTGGAGTTCATGCCCTGCCTTTTCCAGGCCCAGAGCGGCACCTTCGATTTTGACGACATCGTGCTGGTCGCCATCGCTCCCGGCAGCTCCTCCATCACTCCGGCAGCCCCACCGGTGAAAGTCAAAGGGCCGGGTCCACTCCCGGAACAATTGAAAGTGGTGGGTAATCAGGTGCGGACCGCCAGCGGTAAAGTCATCCAGCTTCAGGGTGTGAACGTCCCCAGCCTCGAGTGGTCCACGCGCGGTGAAAATGTCCTCCGGTCCATCACCGTGGCGATCGATGATTGGAAAGCCAATATCATCCGCCTGCCAGTGAAGGCTGAGCGCTGGTTCGGCAAAGGCAGCGATCAAAAGGATGGCGGTAAATCATACCGTGAGCTGGTGGATCAGGCCATTGAGGCCACCGAGACCCGCACTGCCTATCTCATTCTGGATCTCCATCATTACCGCGCACCGAAAGAGGAGTGCCTCTCCTTCTGGCGTGATGCTGCCGCGCGTTACAAGAACAGACCCTCAGTTCTCTTCGGTTTGCTGAACGAGCCGCATGGCATC
>CAZRGY010000210.1:0-7271 GCA_964599715.1 uncultured Verrucomicrobiota bacterium
CTTCTTGTAAACGCGGTAGGCTTTGTTCAGCCCCTGTGCTTCGATGACGGCCATGACGGAGTCAGTTTCGAGTCTCTCGTTTCCGGTTACGAGTTTTTAGTGACATTCAAAAGCCACAACTCGAAACTCCAAACTAGAAACCAGAAACAACCCCCGGCCTCAGCGGAGAAGCTGCTTCTCAAGGTAGCTGACGACCTGACGCACATTGGAATCGACTTCCATGCGGTCCTTCACCAAGCGGCAGGCGTGCAACACCGTGCCGTGGTCGCGCCCTCCGAAAGCTTCGCCAATGGTGTTCAGCGAGCTCTCGGTCAACTGACGGGAGAGGAACATGGCGATCTGACGCGGGAACGCGATGTTCTCCGGGCGACGCTTGCTCGTCATATCCGCCATGCGGATGTCAAAGTGATCGGCTACGCGCTTCTGGATTAGGTCGATCGAGACAATCGTGCGACCTTCTTCCTGCAGGACTTCGCGCAGGAGATTCTCCACCATGTCTAGCGAGAGCTTCTTACCCGTGAGCGAAGAGTAGGAGATGACGCGGATGAGCGCGCCTTCCAGCCGACGGATGTTCGTGCGGATGCGGTTCGCGAGGAACTCCAGCAAATCATCCGGCACCGTGGTGTTCATCGAGTTCGCCTTCTTCTTCAAAATGGCGAGCCGGGTCTCCACATCGGGCGGCTGCATGTCCGTGACCAGACCCCACTCAAAGCGGGAAACCATGCGATGCTCCAGGTTCTGGATCTCACTGGCCGGCCGGTCGCAAGTCAGCACGATCTGCTTGTGACCTTCATGCAGGGCGTTGAACGTGTGGAAGAACTCTTCCTGGATACGCTCTTTGCCCGCGAGGAACTGGATATCATCCATTAGCAACACATCCGTCTGCCGGTACTTCTTGCGGAAGCGGACGAGTTGGTTGTTCTGGATGGCGTCGATGAATTCGTTCGTGAACTTCTCCGACGACACATACGCCACCTTGGCGTTCTTCTTGTGCGCCGATACATACTGCCCGATGGCGTGCAGCAAGTGCGTCTTGCCCAGACCCACCCCACCATAAAGAAAGAGCGGATTGTAGGACTTGCCCGGAGACTGCGCGACCGCCAAGGCCGCCGCATGGGCGAAATTATTGTTATTGCCGACCACGAACGTATCGAACGTGTTCTTGGGATTGAACGACGGATCGGTCTCGGCGGGTTGGCGACTCCGTTCCGCGGCCTCAGCGTTCTTGACCTTGGCATGGGCTGCGGAAATAGCGGCTGCCTTGGCCGTAGCCACCGGAGCGGCATTGGTCGCCACCACAAACTGCACTTTCAAGGGGCGACCAGCGGAGTGGACCAGCACATCCTGCAACAGGCCCAAGTAGTTATCCGTCAACCACACTTCGCAGAAGTCATTGGCGACCTCCAAAGTGATCGTATCTTGGGTCAATTCGGTGGCCTGCAAAGGAGCGAACCACAGATTGAAGATATCTGAGTTTAGCATCGTCCGGAGCAGCCCTTGAGCCGACGACCAGACCTTTTCTACGGTTTCCTGCATGGCGCGATCAATCCCCTGATTTTCCTGAGTTTTTGCCCAATTATTCACTGTTTCCTGTCACTTATCCGTAACCGACGTTTTACCAGCTTAACCCGGCCATACGGCCTTCCTGTCGCACCATGCTTTTTGCCATTATTTCAGGCTTTAACCTGAAAGCCCCATTTTCACCTCAGCTATCTCATTGATTATCAACGAGATGCAAATTCATATAAAAAGCAAAATTGCGTTCAGTTTTAAGGGTCACCCGGCCAACCCCGATTTATCGGAATCAAGTGTGCTTGTTCTAGGAGATGCACTCGCTAGTGACGAGGAATAGATATTAACTCTTTTCCACAAGTTATTCACAGGCTGTTTTTTCTGCTTTTTTCTGCTTGATTAAACAACCGCAAAACACTTTGCGGCCAAAAAAGGGGCATCCTGACACAGGTCGCCCCATGTATGCCGTTGAGCGGCTCTAACAGTCATAGTAAAGGGAAAATTCATACGGATGCGGACGCAGCCGCAACGCATCATGTTCCTTGCGTTTTTGGGAGATCCACATCTCCAAAAAGTCTTTGCTGAACACATCGCCTTTGAGCAGGAATTCATGGTCCTTCTGCAGGCAGTCCAGCGCTTCCCCGAGGGAGCCCGGCACACTGGGCACTTTCTTGAGCTCTTCCGGCGGTAATTCGTAGATGTTCTTGTCCAGCGGTTCGCCCGGGTCGATCTTGTTCAACACCCCGTCCAGCCCCGCCATCAGCAAGGCGGTATAGCAAAGGTATGGGTTCGCCGAAGGATCCGGCGGGCGATACTCGATCCGCTTGGCCTTCGGACTCTCCGAGAAAGTCGGGATACGGATCGCCGCCGAGCGGTTGCGGGCGGAATACGCCAGATTCACCGGGGCTTCGTATCCCGGCACCAGCCGCTTGTAGGAATTAGTCGTCGGGTTGCAGAGCGCGCAGAGCGCCTTGGCATGCTTGAGGATGCCGCCGATGTAATACAACGCCATCTGGCTCAATCCAGCATACTCGTTACCGGCGAAGAGCGGTTTGCCCTTTTTCCACAAGGACTGGTGTGTATGCATGCCGGAACCATTATCGCCGTAGAGCGGCTTGGGCATGAAGGACACCGTCTTGCCGTGTTTGCGGGCGACATTTTTCACGATGTACTTGTAGAGCATCATCGTGTCCGCCGTTTTCACGAGCGTATTGAACCGGAAATCGATCTCGGCCTGACCGGCAGTGGCCACCTCATGGTGCTGGCGCTCCACCTGGATACCGAGAGCTTCCATCACCAAGCACATCTCGGTGCGGATATCTTGCTGCGTATCCGTCGGGGCGACCGGGAAATAGCCTTCCTTGTGGCGGATCTTGTAGCCGAGATTCGGCATCTCATCACGGCTGGTGTTCCATGCCGCCTCTTCCGAATCCACCGAGTAGAACGAACCGTTCGCCTTGGTGTCATACTGAACGTTGTCGAAGATGAAGAACTCCGCCTCGGGACCGAACACCGCAGTGTCAGCCACACCGGTGCTCTGCAAAAATTTCTCACCACGCTGCGCGATACCGCGCGGATCACGATTGTAAGCTTCCTTAGTCCCCGTTTCTGCAATGGTGCAAGTCAACGAAAGCGTAGGCACCGCGCAGAAGGGATCGATGAACGCCGTCTCCGGATCCGGCAAGGCCAGCATGTCGGAGGCCTCGATGCTTTTCCATCCGCGGATGGAAGAACCGTCAAAGCCGAAACCGTCTTCAAAAGTCTCCAGTGTCAACTCTCCGGTAGGGACACTGAAATGCTGCCAGGTACCGAAGGTGTCCACGAACTTGATGTCCACCATCTTGGCACCGGCCTTCTTGGCCATATCCAGCACTTCCTTGGGCGTGTTCATGCGCGTTTCTCCGTGATAATGCGGTGATATCTGGCGACAAGAAACCCTGCCCCGCTGACGCAAGGCAGGGAAAGCTCACAACGTATTAGACCGCCTGGTCGCCGGTCTCTTCCGTACGGATCCGGGTGGCGTTCTCCAAAGGCAGCACGAATACTTTGCCGTCACCGATCTTGCCGGTCTTGGCTGCACCCACGATCGCCTTCACAGCGGCTTCAACTTCGCCGTCAGGCAAAACGATCTCAACCTTCAGCTTCGGCAGAAAATCCACTGTGTATTCACTACCGCGATAAATTTCCGTGTGTCCTTTTTGGCGGCCAAACCCCTTCACCTCGGTCACGGTCAGACCTTCAACTCCGATGGCGGTCAGGGCTTCTTTCACATCCTCCAATTTGAACGGCTTGATAATGGCTTCGATCTTTTTCATGTGCGTTCTTTTCTTGTGTCGGAGAGCAATACTAACAAGGGTCACCCCTCTGTAAACATGAAACTCGAAGATGAAAAATTTTCACAGTTAGAGGGTTGACTTTCCACCTCGATTGAAGCGTAAGAAGGATTACTTCTTGCTTTGCGTCAGCGAACAAGATGCTCATGCTCTGCGCCGATGAGCTGGTGGTATAAACAATTGGTCCGGCCCGCCTTGTTCGGTATGGACTCAGAAGAAGCGCACAACCTTGCGCTGAACAATCTGGCATACTTGAGCCGCGCTCCGGTGTTGTGTGAAGCCATGGCTGCGATGTTCGGTGCGCCTGCCTTGCCAATAAATTGCTTCGGACTTTCTTTCCCCAACCCGGTCGGCTTGGCCGCTGGTATGGATAAACGCGGAGTGGCTGTGCCCGCTTGGGCTTCACTGGGCTTCGGTTTCAGTGAAGTAGGCGGGGTGACCTGGCACGAACAGCCCGGGAACCCGCAACCACGCATGTTTCGCGGCATCGCCGATGAAGCACTCGTCAACCGCATGGGCTTCAACAATGGCGGCGCCCCTGCTCTCGCGGCAAAACTCAGCGAATGGCGGCAAAGCGGCCACTGGCCCAAGCATCCGGTCGGCATCAACCTCGGCAAATCCAAGATCACTCCGAACGAGGAAGCAGCGGACGATTATGCCAATTCCTTTCGCGCCTTGTGGCGGCTCGCCGATTTCTTCGTGGTGAACGTCAGTTCTCCGAACACGCCTAATCTACGTCAATTGCAGGATAAGAGCGCCCTTGACCAGATTTTAGCGGCGTTACAGCAAATAAATGAGGAGCTGGCGCAGCAGACAGGTTTTTCCAAAAAACCGATTCTCGTAAAGGTGGCGCCGGACCTGACTTTCGATGCCTTGGATGAGATGCTGGAACTCGTCGGCCCCAGAAAACTGGCTGGCATCGTAGCGACAAACACGACGATTGCCCGTCCCGAGACCAAGGAACCGAAGCTGAAGGCGATCTACGCGGAAACCGGCGGCTTAAGCGGCCGCCCTTTGCGCCAGAAAAGCACCGAGGTCATCCGCCATCTGTACCGGCAGACCGAAGGCAAACTACCGCTCATCGGTGTCGGTGGTATCTTCACAGCGGAAGATGCGTGGGAGAAGATCTGTGCGGGCGCCAGCTTAGTGCAAGTTTACACCGGCATGGTGTATGAGGGACCAGGCATCGCAAAAGCCATCGTCAAAGGCTTGCAGGATAAAGTCTCCCAGCAAGGCCTGTCAGACATCTCAAAAGCCGTAGGCACTGCGGCCTGAAGAAATCATCTAAACGCGCGAGCAAGACTGCGTTTAGAATGAAAAGCCCAAGCCCACGTTCAGCGACACCGTGTTGCCCAAGTTCAACCGCGCATTACGCCCGGCGGCCTGCTGGTTGAATGAGCCCACATTCTGATAAGTCACCCCGGTGAAGATGTTCACATTGTCTGTCAGCCACCAGGCAACACGTGCCCCCAAGTAGCCACCCACCAGCAGATCGGAGGAACGGTCCTGCCCTCTGAATGTTTGCACTCCCGCTCCGGCAATAGTGTTCACTTCATTGAAGGTGAATTCACTGTCCACCAAGGCCAGCGACAAACCACCGCTCAAAGTCACCGTCACATGCTCGCTCAGGTTGTAATCCAGATAAGGCCCCAACTTGAAGGCAAAGACAGACGCATCAATCTTGCGCTGTCCCGTGGTGAGCAGACCACCGGGAACCGTAAGCATAGCTGTCGCGGGCGTATCACCCAATAAAGGCCCCGGCCCAGCCACTGTCCCGGCATAAGGCGGCACTGGGAATACGATGCCGCCACCCGGATAAGTGTCTTGCTGAACCAATGCACTGGACGCCAATGCCCGGTTGTCCGAGATATTGACCGGCATCCAGCCAAAGGCACCTTCAAAACCCCAACCACCCCAATCCGCACCCTGCAACTGGTAGCTGTAAGTCAGTTCTACACCATGTTGATGCTCAGAATCATGATTCAATGAATCTGCTCCACCCGTGGAAGAAGAACTGCTCAAGACGAGATTACCACCCACAATTTGACCGGGATTGTTGTAGCCCCAGAATGTGGTGAGATTTCCGGCGTTCCCGCTGATATCCATACCCACGAAGCCATTGTCATAGGTGCGCACATCTCCGGGAGCAACCAACGGTGCGTTCGGATTGGTAAGAGCCGGAAAAGTTCCGATATTAGAGAAGTCCGCCGACACATTGAAGTTCAGATTGTAACTGACCCCGAAGCGCCCAAAGCGCCCACCACGGTCAGCCGCTTCCGTATTCCCTGCCAGCATCATGGCCGCCAGCCCCAGACTCATCAGATAAATGCGTTTCATATTTCGGTTCTCCTTGGTTTATGGGGTCTCAACGATGCGATAGAATCTCGCTCCGGCCGTTGAGGGATGGGACTGTGTCTTGGGTGGCCCGTTATCTATCCACTGTCGCGTGGAACCCGTGCCCGTCAGTGACGGCACGACCGTTGTCCACGTGGCCATGTCAGCACTGTATTGGATAAAATACGTGCGTCCGGCCACCGTGGCGAAATCTATCAGCAGGCTGCCATCTGTCAGCACCACCGGTGGTGAGCGTAAGATGCTTTGAACTGTTCCCACCGGCACCACCGGCGCATCCACTGGCATCAACTCAACCAACAGGGTCGGGTTCGGAATAGTGACGCGATTCGCCACGTAATACTCGATGAAGAACGTCACCGAACCGCCAGCCGGCACTGGGAAGTTATGCTGCAAGTAAGGTTCACTCACTCCGTTGGTTCCCGTGGCATTGTAGACCACGATACCTGGAGCCAGACCTTGCAACGTAAGCCGCACTGCCTGGATTGCGACAGGCGACGTATTATTCACCGTCACCGTTTGTCCCATAAGGCCGGACTGGAGGAAGAACGGCCCGCTGGAATCCACTGCGCTAACGCTCCCGATCGGCGGATTGGCCACTACCGAGATATTCACCGCGGCCGAAGTCGTCATGGCCCCATCATCATCCGTGGCCACGGCGGTGAGAGTGTAGTTGCCGACCGGCAGATTATTCACATCGATCGTGAACGGAGATGTCGTATCCACGCCCAACGATCCCAAGGTGGCCTCAAAGAACTCGACCTGTGCCACCGTGCCATCCATATCCGCTGCATCAGCGGCGATAGTGAAGCTGGCGGGGGCAAAGAACGTGGAGCTGTTCGTCGGGAATGTGATGGACACGGTCGGCGGAGCATTCACACCCGTGACCGTGACGGTGACCATCGCCATGGCAAAACCGCCGAAGCCATCCGTCACCGTGTAATTAAAGGTATCATCCATGGTCACCCCGGCCGCCAAGATGGTCAGCGTGGGTGACGTGGTGGGATCGTAGCTGAAACTGCCATCAGCATTCACTACTACCGTGGCCCCCTGAGCACTCATGGTATCATGGGC
>CAZRGY010000211.1:0-7253 GCA_964599715.1 uncultured Verrucomicrobiota bacterium
GAAGTCGGCCCGTTGATGCTGGGTCGCGACATTTTTGTCGAGGCCCTCGAGCGCGCTGGCGTGGAAGCGATCTTCGCCTATCCCGGCGGCGCGAGCATGGAGATCCATCAGTCGCTCACGAAGTCCAAGATCCGCACGATCCTCCCCCGACATGAACAGGGCGGCAGCTTCGCCGCGGAAGGTTATGCCCGCGCCACCGGGAAAGCCGGCGTGTGCATGGGCACCTCCGGCCCGGGCGCGACGAACCTCGTCACGGCCATCGCCGACGCCTACCTCGACTCCTGCCCGCTGGTGGCCATCACCGGTCAGGTGAACCAGAGCATGATCGGTCGCGGTGCGTTCCAAGAGACAGACATCATCGGCGTGACCATGCCGGTCGTGAAGCACAGCTATCTCATCACGGACATCAACGACATCCCGCGCATCGTCGCCGAGGCGTTCTACATCGCCGAGAGCGGCCGTCCAGGACCCGTAGTGGTCGATTTCCCGAAGAACATCCAGCAGGCCAAGGCCCAACCGCGCTGGTTAACTCTGGATGAAGTGAAGAAAGGTCTGCCGGGCTACACCCAGCCGGATCATCGCGCAGGCGAACTGGAATTGAACGAGATCATCGGCCTCATCGAGAAGGCTGAGCGTCCGGTGCTGTATTGCGGCGGCGGCGTCATCACTTCTGGCGCAGCGGCGGAACTCGTGAAGTTCGCCGAAGCGGCGCAGATCCCCGTGACCACCACCCTGATGGGCGTGGGCGCGTTCCCGGAGACACATCCCCTCTCCCTCCGTTGGTTGGGCATGCACGGTGCCGCCTATGCGAACTGGGCCGTGAGCGGCGAATTCAAGTATCGCTCCAATCCGAACGAGCCGTTGGAAAAACTCAAGGATGGCGCGGATCTGTTGCTCGCGTTCGGCGTGCGCTTCGATGACCGCGTGACGGGCAAGTTCGAGGAATTCTGCAAGCACGGCACGATTGTCCATGTGGACATCGACCCGTCCGAGCATAACAAGAACAAGAAGGCCAACCTCGCCGTGACCGGTGACTTGAAGGATACCCTCAAGCGCCTGAACGCGATGATCGCCAAGCGGCCCATCGCCAAGAAGTTCCCGGCCTGGCACTCCCAGATCGCCGAGTGGAAGAAGAAAGGCGCGCTGCATTACGAGGTGACCGCTGAGATCGCCAACAGCGATCATATCAAAGATCACCTGCGCGGCCATGAGAGCGAAGTCATCCTCCCGCAGATGGCCATCGAGATGCTCTATGAGCTGACGAAGGGTGATGCGATCATCACCACGGGCGTGGGCCAGCACCAGATGTGGTCCGGCCAGTGGTACAAGTATAAGTTCCCGCGCCAGTTCATCACGAGCGCCGGACTCGGCTCAATGGGTTATGGCTTCCCGGCTGCACTCGGCGCGAAGGTGGCCTGCCCGGACAAGCACGTCGTGGATATCGATGGCGACGGTTCCTTCCTGATGAACATCCAGGAGCTGGCCACGGCGAACGTCGAGAAGATCGCCGCCAAGGCCATGATCTTGAACACCCAGCACTTGGGCATGGTGGTGCAGTGGGAAGATAACTTCTTCGGCGGCAACCGCGGGCATACCTACCTCGGCAACCCCGAGAACCGCGCCCAGGTCTATCCTGACTACGTGAAAGTCTGCACGAGCTTCAACATCCCGTGCGAGCGCGTGCTCTACAAGAAGGACCTGAAGGCCGCGATCCAGCGCATGCTGGATTCCAAGACCGCTTACGTGCTGGACATCGTCACGCCGTATTCGGAACACGTGCTGCCGTTCATCCCGGCCGGCCGCACCGTGGCGGACATGATCTACTGATCAATGATTCTTTGAACATAGGGGAGACGCGCTGCGTCTCCCCTTTTTGTTTTCATACTAAACCTTGAGCCCGGACGGCTCTTTGCTAACTTTTACATCATGTTACGCGGGATTTGCCTTTTAGCCGCCTGTCTGTTCCTGAGCCTCAACGCCGGAGCAGCCGAGCTGAATTTTGATTTCACCAGCACACCAACCGGTAAAACGCCGGAGGGCTTCAAGAGCTATCTGATTGGCAGTGGCCCTGCCCCCGTGTGGCAAGTGCTGCAAGATGATGCCCCATCAGCCTTTGCCCCGCTGACGAGCAAAGGGAACACGACCACCAAAGCTGCCGTGCTGGCCCAGACCAGCGCTGATGGGACCGATGAGCGTTTCCCGATCATCTTCAACGAAGGTGATTACTTCGGAGACTTCACCTTCACCACCAAGTTCAAACTCGTGTCCGGCGTCAAGGAGCGTATGGCCGGTATCGTCTTCCGGGCTCAGGACCAATATAACTTTTACGTGCTACGCGCCAGCGGGCTCGGCAACACGTTCCGCTTCTATAAAGTCGTCGGCGGTATCCGCCAGCCACCCATCGGCCCGGAGATCAGCATCCCCTCCGGCGTCTGGCATGAGATGTCCGTCCAATGTGAGGCGAACAAGATCCGCTGCTTTCTGAATGGCAAACAGGTGATTCCCGATCTGACTGATAACACGTTCATCAACGGCAAGGTGGGTTTCTGGACCAAATCGGATTCCGTCTCCTATTTCACCCACGCCAAAGTCACCTACACCCCGAGAGTGATCTATGCACAAAAAGTAGTCGATTTGTTGATGGAACGTTTCCCGCGCACTCTCGCCATCAAAGTCTATGGACCGAAAGTAGGCAGCACCAACATCGTCTTGTTGGCCAGCAACGCCAAAGTGTCGGAGACGGAAGTTGCGGAAGACAGCACGGTGGCTGGAACGGCCATCGCCGCGAATACCCCGATGCTCTATTCCAGCAAGACTATCGTCAAGGTGACCATGCCGG
Source organism: uncultured Verrucomicrobiota bacterium (assembly GCA_964599715.1). GTDB lineage: Bacteria > Verrucomicrobiota > Verrucomicrobiia > Limisphaerales > JAEYXS01 > JAEYXS01. The sequence goes on from CAZRGY010000211.1 coordinate 2,840, forward strand.
TGCATGATCGCAATGGTGAGCCGATGGCTGCGGTCCGGGTAGAACTGGATCCTTTCTTCGGTCAGACAGAGCAGACCTCGCTCAGCCGCGCTATGGTTTACAAGCAGGAGATCGAGGCGCGAGTGAAGAACCTGAAAGAGTTCTTTGAGTAAAGCGACCCGGCTGGTTTAGAAGCTGAAGCCCAGACCCGAACGCAACTGCAAGTCATTGTTCGAGACCCCATTGGCAGGTTTGCTGTCGTATTGGTCAATCAGTGAGACATTCCAAGATATGTTGCTGAAAAGGACATAGCTCAAGGTCGTTTCAAAGCGGATGCGATAATCCACCACATCATCGAAAGCAGGTTGAATCTCAGCCTGCTGCTCCAGTCTCAGCTTGGAGTTGATCTGCCAGAAGTAATCCTGACCGACGCGAAAGCGCATCTCATTACGTTTGGTTCCATTGCTGAAATTTTGCTGTTGATAAGATAAGCCCGCTTCAGCATTGAGCGCCATGTCCTTGGTAGCGATAAGGTGGCGGCCAACCCCTGGCCCCATCTCAAACTGATAGTCGATCTTCCTAACCAAGTCATAGCCAGCACCGCCCAAAACATAGACAAACCAATCGCGTTCTTCTCCCAGATTCAGGTCGGATTTAAGAGTGCCGTCCATGCGGTCAGCGGAACGGACCTTGCCGCTCTTGCCATAAGAATACCGGTAATCGGCGGCGGTCTTCCATTCACCCCGGGCATAAGAAACCCGCGCATTGGCCGAATAGAGATAACTGCTCACGGTGCTTTCCCGCAGGTCCGCACCCAATTGAATTTTTCCCTTCCACACGCCCTTTGGTTTGACCGGTGCGGCCGCTGGCAGAGGCATCTCAGCAGGTGGCGCGGGCTTGGGTGCTTCGGCAGTGACTACCTGAGCTGGAGCAGCTTCGCTTTGGGGTTCCCGCTTATCAATCTCCGCTTTGGGCAGGAGCAATTCAGCATTCCACCGCGTCTTGAGGGCAAGATTGGTTTCATCTTCCCGCAGTATCTCTCCGGTGATCCGGTCACCATTCTTGAGCTGGATGATTTCCAGTTTTGCCGGAGCAGAATTAGTTTGAGCCAGTGCTGAGATTGTTACGAACGCCGACGTGATGAGGGCCAGAGCGATGCGAGTGGGTACAACAGGACAAATCATGGGGTTTTCAGTTTCTGCTCCAGTTCGTCCGCAAGCGGATCGATATCATATGGGGACTTGGTCCGCACACCGCCACTTACCAACACCTCACCCGCCTCGGTCGGGGCCAGATGCGGCGGCCCGCCCGCCTGATCATAACGCTGGCGCAAGATGACCTGGCCGTCATGATCCACCATGGAATAGGTGTATGTGGACCGCCCTGACCGGTGTAACACATGCAAACGATTGTTCCGGTCGGTCAACTGCTCCGGCTTGTGGGTGATGACCATTTGCCCAAGCTGATGAAGCCCGTAGGTTTTGCTGTTATATGTATCAGTCACTTTAACGTAAAGATGCTGCACGTCCATCTGACGCGCTTGAATGATCTGGTAGCGGCGTATCTCAGGAGCTTTGTCGCCCGGCGTAGGAACCCCAAACTCATGATCCCACAAGGTGGTACCACTCACCAAATCCACCAGCAACGGTTCGCTACTAACATCACCAAAACGTCCGGCCCGGACGGTAGCGGTGATCTTGTAACGTCCCGGCTGGACAATCTCAAAGAACGGAGCGAGATCGACACGCTTCGTGGCCATCAAATTATTGCCAAGCTCAAATACTCCGGCCACCGGCGGCTGGCCGTGCTGCCGCACGATCGATTTATTGGCCAGCGGCTCCACAGAGAAACTGATCCAATCTTCTTCGTGGCCCAGCACCATGGTCTCGCCCGAGTAGTTGAACACTCGCACCATAATGCCCATCGGCTCCTGGGCGAGGAACTGGGTCCGATCATTTAGATACTGGATCTTCTCGTTAACCGTCTGTGCGCCCTCACTCAGCACGTAGGCTTTCTCGGTGAATATTTTCACCTTCACCACTTGCTGTGCTTGCACACTGGCGACCACGCTAAACGCCGCCAAAAGGCCCAAAACGATTGCTTTCATGACAGACAATGTGGCGCTCACCACCCTAACGTTCAAGTGGCAATTATCAGCGCTGAAACCGACCGCCATGAACCACGCCAACATCGAATAATGACGGTGATCCCCCCGGGAATATTCAGAATTAATCAGGCGAGAAAGAGAGCTGACTGGTGCAAGGCCTGTTCTGGTTTGATCCGGTGCAGACAGGCGAGCGACTCCTCAAAATGGCATCGGCGCTGCAAGCAAGGCATACAAGGCAGGCTGGCTCGAAGCACCCGGTCGATCTGTCCGTAAGGTCCCGTACGCTCCGGCGCCGTCGGGCCGAAGATGGCCACCACCGGCTTTTTCATAGCAGCGGCCACATGCATGGGGCCGGTATCATTCGTGACTGTGACCTCGGCTAGCCGAATCCACTCCACCATCTCGGTCAGCGAAGTACAACCTGTCAGGTCCAACACCCGGTCTGGCTCTGCTGAGTGCAAAACCCGGCCACGTCCCATGTCCTCACGCCCACCGATCACGACCAGCTTCAAATCAGCGTGTTCCTGCAAAAGCTTGCGCGAGAGCTCAACAAAAGAATTGAGCGGCCACATCTTGTTTTCCCAGCGGGCACCGGGACAGAGAACCACCCAGCGCGATCCATCGACCCGCCACTTGCGCCGCACCTCAGTCGCCACGACCCGATTTTCCGGCAGCCAGTCAATTGTGCGACTGGGGTCCAAGCCGATCGCCTTGGCCACCGACAGATACCAATCCACCGCATGAACATCCTTACCGGGACGTTCGACCGCCAAATCGTATAAGGCCGAGCCGCCTTCACGCCGGTCCAGCACTCCCACGGTATAAGCCCCGCGCGCCAGCCAGGCGAACAGGGCACTGCGCATGAGTCCTTGCAGGTCGATCACCAGATCGTATCGCTCTTTCCGGGCGGCATTCACCGTTTGCCAGAGGCCAGTAGGACAACTGGGTGACCACCAGCGACGACGGTTGAAGGGAATCAAGCGGGAGATATCCGGGTCATCGGCCAGCAATGGCAAGAGATCCTTGCCGAGCCACCAATGGATCTCACAGTCGGGGTACTGTTGCCGTAGCAAGCGCGCCACTGGCAAGGCGTGTATGACATCGCCTAAAGAACTGGGCTTGAGGATGAGAACTTTCAATCGAACCGGGCGCGGCGGCCTGCCCGGCCACGCATTATCATAAGCTTACTTGCCCAAGGCCAGACGCTCGGCCAAACGGGCAGGCAAGCCGGCATCGATGATCTTGCGCTGTGTCGTCGGGATGTCGTAGTCCAAACGGCGCAATTCGATGGTGCCTTCGTTCATGTCATAGATGACATACGTGGCCTTGGCCACCCCGTCACGTGACTGACCGATGCTGCCGACATTGACAAAATATTTACGACCCGGTTCCACCTTGAACTTCGAGTAAGTTCCCCCGCGCACCACCGTATCGCGGATGAAAGCCACCGGCACATGGGTATGACCGAAGAAGCAAACGCTTGTATTCTGATAGGTGAAGCTGGCTGCCGCCGCGAGCTTGTCGAAGACGTAACCCCAACGTTGCGGCACGTCCAAGGTGGCGTGAACGATGGTGAAATTGGCGACCAAACGGAGATACTTGAGATCGCGCAACCACTCACGATCTTCGGTGGTCAATTGCTGGCGGGTCCACTCCACGGCTTCCGCAGCGTGGGCATTGAAGCCGTCCAAGGCCGTATCCGTGGAGCAATACTCGTCATGGTTACCTTTGACCACGGGCATACCCATGCCGCGGATGATATCCAGACATTCCTTGGGGTTGGCGTTATAGCCCACTACATCGCCCAAGCAGGCGTAGTGCGTGGCCCCTTGGGCTTTGCAGTCTTCTAATACCACCTGCAAAGCTTCCAGGTTGCCGTGTATATCTGCCAGAATTGCGTACTTCATCGCTCAAAAATACTACCGAATGATTTCAAAACCACGGAACTCACCCGTCGCAGGTCCCCAAGCGGTCTTTTCATCTTTGATGAACCGGGTCAAACCGGATTCTCGTACTGCCTGCTGGAACTCTTCCAGCTCATTTTTTGCCCCTTCCACTATCAACTCAACCCGGCCATCGGGCAAATTCTTGATTGTGCCGGTCACGTCAAACCCCATCGCCGTCTGCTTGGTCGCGAAGCGAAAGCCTACGCCTTGCACCCGGCCAGAATACCAAATCGACAACCGACTTCGCTCCATAACTTATTGGCCTACAACCCTAAAGCTCACGAAAACAAATCCGCCTCGGGCAACAACGGATTTGGCGGACCTCATGAAGCCATAACCCTCCCCGCCGGGCAACGATTTATTTTCCCCTCCCCCAAATTGG
>CAZRGY010000212.1:0-7244 GCA_964599715.1 uncultured Verrucomicrobiota bacterium
CGGTCCTCATCACGGAAATTAGCCGCAGAATAATTCAGACTATTGCCACCCGATATGGCACTCTGCATATCCGGCAAGACGGTGAGGGATTGGGGTTTATTAGCTGGCGTTGCGGTAGCAGCAAACGCAACGGTCTCGTTCTGCACACGGCTATCCGCAAGATTGTATTGATAGGGATTGGTGCTACCTACCATCTGGGCAACGACCAGGGCCTGAGCTTCGATTGCTGCATTGGCTGAAAGCGAGGTAGCAGCTGCAGTCGGGGCTGCTGGTGCTGCTGCCATCCTTTCAGAATCCCGCGAAAGGAAGCTGAAGAATCCATCACCGCTAGAAACTGTTTCCTCTCTATTGTCGAACTTCACTGACATCTTCTGTCTTGAAAGCGTGCCTAACAACATCACTCCGGTGAATGTGAACAGCCCCATCACCATTGCCGCCAATTTCAGCAAATCCTTTTGATACCGTTTCCAGAACGATACCTTGATGATCTTCGCTTCCTTCACCTTGGGCTGGCCGCCTTGGAACACCGCCAGCAGTTCCTCGCGACGTTCATTAGCCAGAGCGAGCGGCTCGGGTATGGCATCCGCAGGCAGTTCGGTGGTGGGGACGGCGTCCTTCACCAGGCCCAGCACGGCTTTCAGGCGGTCGTGCAGGCGCATCAGGTCCGGGCTGCGGGCCAGCTCGGCGCGCACCTCGGCTGCTTCCTCGGCGGTCAGTTCGCCCAGGAGCAGCGCCGTGATGCGCACTTCCAGCTCTTCTTCGGGATTCAAATCTTCCGGTTTCATGGTAGCAGGCCCGTGCGGGCCAGTTCAGCGGCGATCGCCTTCAGCGCATGGTGCAGCAGATACCCCACGTTGCTGCTGCTCAGGCCCGTGCGCCGGGCGATCTCCTGGTAAGAGAGGTCTTCGTCAAATTTCAGCCGCACCACCTCGCGGCTCCGTTCATCCAGCGTGCTCAGGCTCAGACGCACGAGGCCGATGCCTTCCCAGCGGATGATCTGCTCGTCCGGCAACGGTTCGGGGTCCGTGCCGTTGTGGTTGTTATCCGTCTCCCCCTCGGGATGCGGGTCCATGGGCACCGTCTTGGCCGCCTGCCGCCGCTGGTTCAGCGCCAGGTTATGCACCGTGCGGTAGAGCCAGCGTCGCGGCTCTTTCACCCCGGTGAATTGTCCATGGAGTTTCATGAATGCTTCCTGGACGACATCCTCCGCCGGGGCCCGTTCCCCCACCAATCGCAAGGCATAATGAAGCAGCGGCGACTCCAGGGCTGCGAACAGCTCCTCGATCGTTTCCGGACGCGGCGTCTCCGCGCTGGCTGCGTCAGGCTGCACCTCGGTCATGGGTGTTGGGTTGACATGGCGTGTCAGATCACGGTTTGGCTCGCTCCGGTTCGACCGGTCTTACAGGTGTCATCACACCTATACGACACACCCGGAGCACATTCCTTAGACGAATTGTTAAAAGATTTCCTCCCGACAACATTCCCGCCCGTGCAACAGCTTCCGCCCGGAGCTTACCGGGAAAAACTACGGCTGGGCTTCGTCAAAACGCCACGCGACAGCTGCTTGGGCACCCGTCCCCTGCAGTTCCAACGACCCAACGGTGATGGACACCTTGCCCGGCAAGTGCAGGCGCACATGGATCACCCGCCCCCCCGCGGGCACCGGGAACTTTACTGTCTGCCATCCGGAAGCGGCCGGGATGTCGAAATCTTGCTGCTGGGCGGGCACAAAATCCTTCTGCCCTTCCATTCGCCAGGAGATGCCGCCTTTTCCACCCGTCGGACACTTCATCCGGAGCGTCGCCACCACTGGCCCGGTAAATCCCAAGCCACTGCGGGCCAGGAAAGGCTGCCCTTTCTTGGCCGGAGTGACGTGAAGACCTTCTGCATCCGCCGTGAGTTCGCAGTTGCGGCCCAGCCAGCCTTGCAGGGATTTCGCCTCCGTGCCGGCATCCGCAGGGACTTCGCCTTTGGCTCCACGAGGACGTTTCACGACAGTTTTGCCGGTCTTCAGCACGTGGGCATCATAGAATATCTGGTCCTGGGCATTCAGATCCCGGGGCAGACCTGGCGGCGGGAGGGTGGCGTTCCAAGCCATGAGTTTTTTCTCCAGCTCGGCCGCCTTCCCCGGAAACTCTTTCAGCAGGTTCTTGGTCTCCCCCTCAGGTTCGTCCGGCTTGAAGAGAAAACGCTCCTTTCCGAGCAGGATCAGTTTCCAGCCGTCCGCCAGAATCGCCGCTTGTGAACGCCAACGCCAGTAAAGCGCCTCATGTGGATTGCCCTTTTTGTTTCCCAGCAGATAGGGCATGAGGTTTACGCCATCCAACGAAGCATCATGGGGCAGACCGGCCAATGCCGCGGCCGTGGCAGCGACGTCGAGATTGATAACCGGCGGTTCAAAAACTTTTCCGGCGGGCAAAGTCCCCGGCCAGACCGCGAGGAACGGCGTGCGGACTCCGCCATCCGTCAGCATCCCTTTTTCTCCGGTCAACGGCAGGTTCAGCGAACCGTTCCAAGCGCCTTCCTTCAGCGGCGCGCCATTGTCACTGATGAAGAAGATCAGCGTGTTCTTTTCCTGTCCCTGTAGGCGCAGCTTTTCGCGGATGCGCCCGATGCCATCATCCATCCCGGCAATCATCGCGAGTGCCTGACGACGTTCCTTCGGAAGATGCTCCGGCGTCTTCGAGAACCAGGGCTCCGGGGATTCCAGCGGCACATGCGGGGTGAAGTAGGCCAGATAGAGGAAGAAAGGTTGTTCGGGATCCTGCGCCCGCCGGTCCAAAAACGAGAGCGCCGCCTCGGTCTGCCAGACACAGCGGAAACGCGGGTCGGTCAAAGTCCGCGGGGCGTCGGGAAGTTGGTTTCCGTGGAGGTCGTGCGATGCCACAAAGGAATTCATGGGCCCGGTATAGTACTCTTCAAATCCTTGGCCCGAGGGTAAGAACTGCCGGGCATCCTGTTTCTCCCCGGCGCGTTTGCCGGCCGGCTCCAGATGCCACTTGCCGATCTGGCCGGAAATGTAACCCGCCGGCTTCAAACGCTCGGCAATGGTCACCTCCGCCAATGGCAGCGGCCCAAGCGTATTATCTTCCACCCCGAAACGTTGTTGATAACGCCCGGTGATGACGCCTGCCCGGGAAGGCACGCATTGCGGTGCGCTCACATAACCGCGCTTGAAGCGCACGCCCTCGCGGGCAAGGGCATCGAGATTGGGCGTCTGGATATCCTTATCCACGCCCTGCGACCGCAGATCGGCAAAGCCGTGGTCATCGCTGTAGATCAGGATGATGTTGGGCTTGGTGACAGCCGCTGCGGCCTTGCTCCCAAAAGCCAATAAGGCAAGGCATAGCCAGATTGGCAATATGAAGGGACGCATACCGTCAGGCTAGCTTCGGATGTCCCTCCGGTCACCAGGAAAATTAATACTTGGGCCGCACGTCCGTGATGCCCTCATAGACGGGCATCTTGTCCGGGCCGATGCGCTTGGAGAGCTTCTCCAGATCGCGCTCCAACTTCTTGCGCTGTGAGGCCCAGCGCGGGTCGTTGATGAGATTCTTTTGTTCCAACGGATCGACCGTCAGGTGATACAACTCAGCCGTGAAACGATCCGGGCTACCATCACCGTGCGGGTAACGGATGAGCTTCCATTCATCCGTGCGGATGCCCCGGATATTCGGGGTGTAAGGGAACTGCTTCTCGAAATTGTATTCGTAGAGAAAGGCATCACGCCATTTCACCCGCTTGCCCTCCAACAATGGCTTGAAGGACAGCCCCTCGATGTCCTTCAGTCGCTTGCCACCGCCGAAATCCACTACGCTTGGGGCGATATCCAGACTGGTCACCATCTTGTCGATGACCGTCCCGGGCTTGACCAAAGGCGGATACCGGACAATGAGCGGAATGCGCAGGCTCTCCTCATACATGGTGCGCTTGTCGGTGCGACCGTGTTCGCCCAGCACAAAACCGTTATCGCTGGTGTAGAGGATGACGGTGTTATCGAGCTGCCCCATCGACTTGAGCGTCTCATAGATGCGGCCCACGCTCTCATCTACAGACAGGATGGTCTCCAGATAAGTGCGCACGAGGTTATCCAAAGTTTTCAAGTCATAGAGTGGACCGCCGCCGCCATGCCAGGTTGGATAGCTCTCTTTGAGCCAGGACGGTTTGTCAGGTGAAGCGTAATCATCCGCATTCTTGGGACGTGGAACCGGCACGTTGTCCAATGCCTTGGCAAAGCGCGGTTCCGGCTGGATGGGCCCGCCATGCGGAGCCTTCTGCCCGATAACGAGCAGGAATGGCTTATCGCGCTTTTGCTTCAGCCAATCAATGGCGTGCGTCGTGACGGTGGTCGTGTAGTAGCCGGGCACTTTCTTCCGCACCCCATCATCGTTGAATTCATTGTCGAAATAGTTCCCTTGCCCGCGATGGCTATACCAGTGATCGAAGCCCGGGCGCTTCTCGTCATTATCTTCGCCCATGTGCCATTTACCGATGTAAGCCGTCTGGTAACCCGCCTCCTGCAGACTGCGCGGGTAGCCCGGCAGGTCCACCGGATATTCGGTGAAGTTATTCATCACACCATGCTGACGGGCATAGCGGCCACTGAGCATGGTAGCGCGGCTGGGCGAACAAAGGGATGTGGTGACAAAGACATTCTTGAAACGCGCGCCTTCCTTGGCCAGACGATCGATGTTCGGCGTGGAAAACAGCTTGTTCCCGGCGCAACTCATGGCATCCCAACGCTGGTCATCTGTGAGGATGACAAGGATGTTCGGACGGGCAGCCGCCGCCATCTCACTGACCATAAAGAAGAGCGCACCCAAAACACCGAGCACCCGGCAGGTAAAGGCAAAGGGATTCATGGTGCTGCGGATTTTACGGCGGCCCACCGCCTACTGGCAACCATGCATGAATAAAAAATACGGGCGCCGAACCTCTCCGGTCCGACGCCCGCTGTGTGCTTCGTCAAGGTGTATGGGCTTACTTGCCCTTCGTAGAACCGGGCGCGATGCGGATGCTATCCACACCCGCGATGGCCGTTCCACCCGTGGTGGCACCGCTCAAGGCCAGCTCCGTCGAAGCCGCATCCACCGCGCCGGCTGCTACCAGCGCAGGGGTGCTGAAGTGCAGGACGACATCCAGCAGACCGTCACCATCCACGTCTTCAGCCGCCGCCCGCAAAGGAGCTGCCGTGCCGGTCAGGGTCGGATCGCCAAGTAGCAAGGTGGAGACATCCACGTCCAAAGCCGAGAAACTCGCTGTGGACAGGATGGCGACCGGCAACACGCCTTTGCTCTTCAGGTTGATGGAGCCTTGCAAGACATCCACCACGACCTCCTGGCTGGTAGCGACCACCGAATACTCGTAAGTCACCGTGACCTCAGCCGCGAGCTGCATGTCAGAGAACTCAAAGGCATTGAAAGGATCCGAGAGCAAAACTGCTCCCGTTCCACCCAAGACCAAGGGCACCGTGCCAGCTCCGGTGAACAGCGCGATATCCGCCGGGGTGTTCAAGACTGCTTGTTCTGTCCCTTCCAGGTTGCCCAGAAAAACTTCGTTTTCGAACATGTTGATAAAGGCTGATCGCAAATCAGCCAGATCACCAGACAGGATCAGTGAAGCATCCGGTCGGCGCAGGTTCGAACCTATATGATACTCGGCAGTGATGGTTTGGGAGGGACCGAAGTTCATCACGAACGAATTGTAATTCGCGGTGGACTTCACATTCACGTGCACAGCAACCAACGAGCCCAAAGAGGCGTCGAATTGTGGCACATTGACCGGCAAAGGAGTTTCGCCGGAGAGGTAGTTAAGCGGACTGTTGGGCACAGATACGACATGTTGAACTGTGTCCGCCCGCAACGTGTGAGCAGCTAGTAATGTAGCTATAGCTAGTATGATATATGATTTATGATGTTGCATAAGCTTACACTGTGCATTTAGCACGAACACTGCCATGTCGCTGAGAGATAACTCCTTTTACATGAAGATGTTGGACTATACGCAAACCAAAGCCAAACAGCACTAATAGCACCCAATCAAACAGAGCCGTACAGCCATATTTTTCTACCGAATTGTAGCGCAACAAAATATGCTAAGTGGTGTTTAACTTCGCAGTGTCCAAGTGCTGTTGTCTCATTGACATATTTCGGTACACTCAAAATCATACGCTCCATTACCCGTTACCAACAAAACCCGAGAAAAAGGACCATCTCATGAAACAGCTCCCCCGCATTCTCTCTACTCTATGCGCCGCCAGTCTGCTGATGAATTCTGCTTCAGCCGCCAACTGGACGGAAGGCATGAAGGCTGGCAAGGCGGATGTTAAATCCGTCAGTCAGCTCGCGTTTGGACCGGAAGGTATCCTCTTCATCGCAGATTCGAAATCCGCCGCTGTCTTCGCCCTCGATACCGGCGACAAGAAAGCCACCCCGGCTGCCACTCTGAAAGTGGAGGCCATCAACGACAAGATCGCCGCCCTGCTCGGCACCAGTGCCGACCAGATCAATATCGAGGACATGGCGGTGAACCCGATCTCTCACAGTGCTTACATCGCCGTGTCTCGTGGACGCAGCGCGAGTGCCGCCCCGGTGATCATCCGCGTGGACAAGTCAGGCAAACTCGAGGCGGTCTCGCTCGACAAGATGAAGTTCTCGAAAGCCGTCCTGCCAGATGCACCGATCGATGGTGTGGTCGGCGATGGCAAGCGGAAGAGCAATCCTCGCACGGAGAGCATCACCGATATCGCCTTCCTCGAAGACCGCCTGCTCATCGCCGGATTGTCGAATGAAGAGTTCGCCTCATCTCTGCGAGCGATTCCGTTTCCATTCAAGTCTGTGGCCAACGGGACCAGCGTGGAGATCTACCATGGTGCCCACGGTCGTTTTGAGACGCGCTCACCAGTACGCACTTTTGTGCCCTTCAAAGTCGGCAACGAACCGCAACTGCTCGCCGCCTACACTTGCACTCCGCTGGTCCAGTTCCCGATGAAAGACCTGAAGCCTGGGGCAAAGATCCAGGGCAAGACCATCGCCGAACTCGGCAACCGCAACCGCCCGTTGGACATGATCGTCTATCAGAAGGGGGGCAAGGACTATCTGCTCATGGCCAATAGCAGCCGCGGTATCATGAAAATCGATACCGCTCAGGTCGAAGGCGCAGAAAGCATCACCAGCAAAGTGAACGACAAACAGGGCGTGTCCTACCAGACCATCGACAGTTGGACCGGCGTGGAACAACTGGAT
>CAZRGY010000213.1:0-7238 GCA_964599715.1 uncultured Verrucomicrobiota bacterium
AAGGCGCTCAACAACACCCCAACCCCCACACCGATAGCCAGATTATGTGTAAAGACCACCACCGTGACGGTGGCAAGCATCACGATACTGGAACTCTTGGGATGCGTGCGCAGGTTCTTGAACGACGCCCAGGAGAACGTGCCGATGGACACCATGATCATCACTGCCACCAAGGCTGGCATGGGAATCTGCCGGACCCAATTGCCGAAGACCACGATCAGGATGAGCAGGAACACACCTGCTACGAAAGTGGATAAACGACCACGTCCACCTGATTTCACATTGATCACCGACTGGCCAATCATCGCGCAACCCGCCATGCCACCGAACAAACCCGCGACGATATTCGCCACGCCCTGCCCGCTTGATTCACGGTTCTTCTGGCTCGGGGTATCAGTCATGTCATCTACGATCTGCGCCGTCATCAGTGATTCCAGCAAGCCTACCACTGCCAGTGCCAATGAATAGGGCAGAATGATTTTCAGCGTCTCGAGTGTGAGCGGAACATCCGGCCAGAAAAATGCGGGTAAGGAGGAAGGCAATTCGCCTAGGTCCCCTACCCGGCGCACATCCAACTTCATCACGATCGCCACAATAGTGAGTACGATGATCGCGACCAAAGGTGACGGCACCGCCTTGGTGAAACGCGGCAGGATGTAGATGATGGCCAATCCCGCAGCCACCATGAGATAAACCATCGGACCGGCGCCTTTGAACTCTGGCAACTGCGCCATGAAAATAAGGATCGCCAGGGCATTCACAAAACCGGTCATCACCGAGCGCGAAACAAATCGCATCAAGCTGCCGATCTTGATCAGCCCGGCAACGACTTGCAGACAGCCGGTCAGCAAAGTGGCTGCCAAGAGGTATTGCAACCCATGCTCTTTCACCAGCGTGACCATCACCAGCGCCATCGCGCCGGTCGCCGCTGAGATCATCCCCGGACGACCACCCACAAACGCGATCACCACGGCGATACAAAATGACGCATACAACCCCACCTTCGGGTCCACCCCTGCGATGATGGAGAAAGCGATCGCCTCCGGGATCAATGCCAGCGCCACCACCGTGCCGGACAACAGATCACCCCGCATGTTGGAAAACCATTCGGCCTTGATCGTGGGCCAGTTCAGATATCGATTCATCGTAAAAAATAGTATCAATTGAAAGCGTCCCCCTTTGAGATTTAGGGACACGGTTCATCGCTTCATTAAGCGTGGAAATCCGTTGCTCGGGAAAAGGCAACTAGGTTTCAGAAGGTCCGCAAGAATGGGGAACTGCTTAACTGCCGGTTAAAGCACAGGGCGGGGAGCATACGGACGAGCGAGCACCCCGCAAGAATATTCAAGCGGGCACGCTAATATCCATTGATGCGCGGGCGCCTATTCTACTGCGGGCAAGACCCGCCCCCTTCCCTATCAGCAGCTTACAGCCGCGATACCAGCAGCTCGCGCTGGAATATCATCTCTTTCGGCAGATGCGAATAAAGCTTCAGGAACAGCTCATCCTGCGAGATCAGCTCACGCCGCCACTCTTCCGTATTGATCTCCTGCGCTTTCTCGAGGTTGGTGATGTTGAAACCATCCATCCCCTCCAGATCGAAGGATTCCGGTCCCGGCACCCAGCCCAGCGGCGTCTCGTTCGCATTCGCGCGACCGTTGCAGCGTTCCATGATCCACTTCAGCACACGCATGTTCTCGCTGTAACCCGGCCACAAGAACTTGCCCTGATCGTCCTTGCGGAACCAGTTCACGTGGAAAATGCGCGGCGGATACTTGATCAACTTCCGCATGCTCAACCAATGCTTGAAGTAATCACCCATGTTGTAGCCACAGAACGGCAACATCGCCATCGGATCACGGCGCACCTGGCCTACCGCACCAGCGGCTGCCGCCGTCGTCTCCGAGCCCATCGTCGCCCCCACATAGACACCGTGTACCCAATTAAACGCCTGGAACACCAGCGGCAATGTCGTCGCCCGGCGTCCACCAAAGATGATCGCCTTGATCGGCACCCCATTCGGGTCATTCGCTTCCGCTGCCAACATCGGGTTGTTCGTCATCGGCGCGGTGAAACGACTATTCGGATGCGCCGCCTTCTCCTTGGAATCAGGAGTCCACTTGTTCCCCTTCCAGTCCAAGCATTCCTTTGGCGGCTCGCCGTCTTTGCCTTCCCACCACACATCGCCGTCTGGCAACAGCGCCACGTTCGTATAGATTGTATCCTTCTGTATCGACCGCATGGCGTTCGGGTTCGTCTTGAAATTAGTCCCCGGTGCCACGCCGAAATAACCCGCCTCCGGATTGATCGCATACAGCCGTCCATCGGGGCCCGGCTTCATCCATGCAATATCATCGCCCAAGGTCCAAACCTTCCACCCCTTGTAACGCTCCGGCGGGATGAGCATCGCGAAATTCGTCTTGCCGCAAGCGCTCGGAAACGCTGCCGCCACCCATGTCTTGTCCCCTTCCGGTGACTCTACCCCCAGCACCAGCATATGCTCCGCCAGCCAATTCTCCTTCTGGCCGATATACGAACCGATACGCAGCGCCAGGCACTTCTTCCCCAGCAACGCATTCCCGCCATAACCGGAACCCACGGAGATGATCCGGTTATCCTGCGGGAAATGACAGATGAAGCGCCGGTCAGGATTCAGATCGAGTGTGCAATGTGTGCCCCGGTTGAAATCCATCCCAAGCCCCAAATGCGTGTATGCCACCTGCCCCATCCGGGCCATGATACGCATGTTCAGCACCACATAGATGGAATCCGTGATCTCGATCCCCACCTTCGTCATCGGCGAACCAGCGGGCCCCATCAGATAAGGCACCACATACATCGTGCGCCCGCGCATCGAGCCTTCCAGCATGCCATTCAGCTTGGCATACATCTCCTTCGGGTCTGCCCAATTATTCGTCGGCCCGGCGTCGTCCTCCTTCAATGTGCAGATAAAAGTGCACTGCTCCACACGTGCCACGTCATTCGGATGCGAACGATGATAATAGCACCCGGGCAACTTCTCCTGGTTCAGCTTGATCAAGACGCCCAAGTCCACCGCCGTCTTCAGCAGATACTCCTTCTCTTCCTCCGAGCCATCGCACCAAAAAACCTTGTCCGGCTGACACAACGCGATCGTCTCTTCCACGTACGCGAGCACATGCAGATTCTGAGTATTCTTCTCTCCAAGCTGTTTAGTATTCATGATTCTGAACTGATGCTGATCTTCTGCCGGTAACCTGCCGAAATGGCCCCTATCTCGCTCAACTGATTTTGCGAAACTCAAACCATCCTGACCCATCCATAGGATAACCCTACCCCATGCCCCTGTGCAAGGAAGAGCGGCGATTTGCACCACGAATCACTGTTTCCCTTTCTTTCGGTTTCATCTAATCTGTTGCCCATGCTTTCAAATCTGAAACCGCTTGTATTGGGTATCTCACTTTGTCTCGCCGCCCCTATGCTTCACGCCGTCGAAATCATCGCTCACCGCGGTGCGTCCTATGACGCCCCGGAGAATACCGTCGCCTCCACTAAGCTCGGTTTCAAACAGAAGGCGGATGCGGTAGAGGTCGATATCTATTTCACCAAGGATGGCAAGATCGCCGTCATCCACGACAGCACCACCAAGCGCACCACCGGCGTGGACGGCAAGGTACAGGAGATGACCTTGCCCGAACTGCAAAAGCTGGATGCCGGTTCGTGGAAAGATAAAAAATACGCAGGTGAAAAGATCCCGACTTTGGATGACATCCTAAAGGCACGCGCCAAAGGCAAGAAGATCGTCATCGAGATCAAAGACGATCATGAGCTCACGCCCGAACTCATCGCCGCGCTCAAACGCACCAAGACCACCCCGCAGGACGCCCTCATCATCTGCTTCCAGTATCCCACGCTGAAATACATCAAGCAGCAGCTCCCCGATTACACCTGCCTCTGGCTCGCCAGCTACAAGCCGGACAAGAAGACCGGTAAAGTTTCACCTGATCTCGATGAGATGATCCGCCTCTGCAAAGTGGCCGGCTTCGAAGGTCTGAACCTAAACTTCAACTGGCCTATCGATGACGCCTTCGTAAAGAAAGTCCACGCGGCCGGTCTGAAACTCTACGTCTGGACCGTGAACGACGCCGATATCGCCAAACGCCTGACCGCCGCCGGCGTGGACGGCATCACCACCGACCGCCCCGAGTGGCTCCGCAAACAATTGAAAAAGTAAGGTTTTTCATACCTTATACTTGTTATCGTGGCTTTCCTCTCGCTCAACGGAATTTGCAAGCGCTTCCCCGGCGTCCTCGCCTTGGATGATGTGAGCGTGTCGATTGAGCGCGGCAGTTGCCATGCCTTGATGGGTGAAAACGGTGCAGGCAAAAGCACACTGGGTAAAATCCTCTCTGGCATTTATCCAGCCGACACCGGTGAGATAACCCTGGATGGCAAGGTCATCCATCCATCTGATCCGCTCACCGCGCGAAAGCTCGGCATCGCAATGGTCCACCAGGAACTCGCTTTCTGCCCCAATCTGTCTGTAGCGGAAAATCTTTGCCTGGGTGAATTGCCACAGCACTTAGGCATCGTGGACAAGTCCAAGATGCGCGAACTCGCCCGCGCTATGCTCCACGAGATCGAGGCCGATGGCATTGATGTGGACCAGCCCATCAGCAGTCTCTCCACCGGCCAGGAACAGCTCGTGCAGATCGCTGCTGCTGTGGGCACGCACGCCCAAGTCATCGTGATGGACGAGCCCACCAGCTCCCTTTCCGCCCACGAGAGCGAGCATCTGTTCCATCTTTTGGCGAAGCTCAAGGAACGCGGCATCACCATCATCTATGTCTCGCACCGCATGGAGGAGATTTTCCATCTGTGCGATACCATCACCGTTCTGCGCGATGGCCGCCACGTCGCCACCGAAAAGATCAGCGAGACCAATCCCGATCGCGTCATCCAGCAGATGGTTGGCCGTCAGGTCATCTGGCACACGCCGAAGCATCTGGAAAAAGACCTCGGTGAAGAACTCCTCCGCGTCGAGGGACTCACCTCTCCCGGCAAGTTCCGCGACATCAGTTTCACCCTTCACGCCGGTGAAGTCCTAGGCTTTGCCGGTCTCGTCGGTGCTGGTCGCAGTGAAGTCGCCCAGGCCATCTTCGGCCTCGATCCGCAAGCCACCGGTCGCGTCTGGATCGGCGGCAAAGAGTTACCCCTCGGGGATGTCACCGCTGCCCTGAACGCCGGAGTCGGTCTCCTGCCCGAAGATCGCAAACGGCAGGGCCTCGTGCTTTCCATGAATTGCCGCGAGAACACCTCGCTCGCCGCTCTGTCCCGTATCACTCAACTTGGTTTCCTCAAGCTCGGTGAAGAACAGAAGCTCGCGCACGAATATACCGAACGTTTGCGGGTAAAAACGCCTTCCATGGAAACGGGCATCGGCGGTTTGAGCGGTGGCAATCAGCAGAAGATCGCGCTCGCGAAATGGCTCGCCCGCCAATGCCGCGTGCTCATCGTGGATGAACCCACCCGCGGCATCGATGTCGGCGCGAAGACAGAGATCTACGACCTCCTCGACGAACTCGCCTGCCAGGGCATCGCCCTCCTCGTCATCTCCTCCGAACTTCCCGAAGTCATGGGCCTCAGTCGCCGCATCCTTGTCCTGCGCGATGGCGGTATCGCCGGAGAAATCCCGCGTGCAGATTTCACCCAGGATTCCCTCATGCGCCTCATGGCCGGCCTCAGCGCAGAAGCGGCCTAAGCCAGCTCAATTCCTCGGCAGCGATATCGCCTCCGAATAAACCATCTCGCCCGTCCGCCCGTCAAAATACTGGAACACCACCTGCGGATGCGGATACGCCACCCATCGCTCACCGCCCAGCTTCTGCGGCATGTTGAACACATTGTTGATCTGCGCCACACAGTAATACGGATACAGCCGCTCCGAGCGCGGCACATCCGGCAGGATGTAGCTCGACCACCGGATATCCACCTCGCGCGGACCCGACTTGAACTTGCCCGTCGCGGGCCGGTCGCCTTCATCATTCTTCGGCACATGATTCACCGAGTTATGCGGCCCCGAGCCGAACTCCCAAATGCTGTCTGTGATTTTCACCGCAAAACTGTTGTGCAAATCCGCCGTCAATATGAACACCGGCTTGCCCTTCGCCTCCCACGCCCGGATGAGCATCTCCCGCTCATACAACATCGACGTCCACGCCTCATCCTTCCCCGCCGCGAACTCCACCCCGCCCGCGCCGCTGTGCGGAATCGTAAAATTCACCGACGACACGATGAAAAAGAAATCCGCATCGCTCGCCTGGATGGAATTGAGCAGCCAGTTCCGCTGTTCCACGCCTAGCATGGACACATCCGGTCTGGCCGTATTCGCCGGGTCATGCATCTGCCGGTGCGTTTTGCAGTCGAGGATGTAATACTCGCAATTCCCCACGCGGAACTTCCCATATGACCGCCGTCCGATGGAATACGCCGGTGAACCATCTGCATACGCCGCCGGTTTGATGCGCAGCCGGTTCTTGTCCAGCACCTCCACCACCTCGAACACCCCCGCATTCGGATTACCCGGCTTGTCATCCAACGCAAAATCGGGATCACCCGCATCCGGCGTACCCCAATGCACATGCAGATTCGCCGCCTGCTTCATATCGAGCTTCGTGAAATCCGCATTCGCATCCACCAACACATCGCTGCCCTTTTTCAGGTTCGCGCGCCCGAAATGGACCTTCTGCGCCGTCTCCACGGGGTTCGCCCAGCCCAAGTAATTGAACCACGCCTCCACTCCGATATCCCGGAACACCGCCCGGCGTTCACGAAAACCCGTCGTGCCTGAGCCCCGGATATCATTGATCAACTCATGGTCATCGAACGTGAAGTAAGACGGCACATGGCGATGCCACTCCGCCAGATTCTTCGGCCGGTTCAGGTATATCTTATAGTTCTCCCACACCCCGACTATCGTGGGAGCCAGCTTCACCACCTCCGGCAACTGGTTCGCCGCGAGCCCGGCCCGTTGCTGCCAGCTCGCCACGGGAAAATTCCGTTCCTCTTCATACAGCCAGTCCCCGTTCATGATCGCGAAATGCACCTTGTCCCGCACCTGCCGGTTCATCGTCGTGTAGAGCGGCATGCTGTAGCCGATGCCATTGGCCGGGTTCTGGTTCGCACACGATCCGAACTCGAACCTGAAATTGAACAGCCCCTTCGGATTATGCTCCGCATTCTGATACTGACTGGCGGCG
>CAZRGY010000214.1:0-7226 GCA_964599715.1 uncultured Verrucomicrobiota bacterium
GAAAACGATGGGGTCGCCGAACTTCAAGCTGCTGTTCGACATCTATCACGTCCAGATCATGGACGGCGACGTCATCCGCCGCCTGCGGATGTATAAGGACTACATCGGCCACTATCACACCGCCGGTTGTCCGGGCCGCGCGGAGCTGGATGACAATCAGGAGATCAACTACCCGCCCATCCTCCGTGCCATCCTGGAGACCGGCTATACCGGCTACGTGGCGCAGGAATTCATCCCCACTTGGGATGATCCGATCCTCGCGCTGCGTCACGCGGCGAAGTTGTGTGATGTGTAGAAGCCTTCACGGCTTTGGCGGACTTAATTTCTGTGGATTCAGAGACTGGGGCACTCTCCTCTGTCCAAAACTGCCATTTCAGGACTAAATATCTTTGAGCGTTTACCATGTCTGCGCCTGACAAAACTGAACTGTTCATTGTCCAGCTCTCTACGATTGAGAGGTCACTGGCCTTGTACGTGATGACGCTGGTTCCGCGACCGCAGGATGCGGAGGATATCCTCCAGCAGAGCAAGCTGGTGATGTGGCGGTGTTTTGACCAGTTCCAGCAAGGGACGAATTTCGGCGCGTGGGCGCGGAAGATCGCTTTTCACCAGGTGCTCACGTATCGCAAGCGGCAGAAGAAGAGCCAGTTGCAGGTGTCAGATGAATTTCTGGAGATCATCGCCTCCGAGGCGGAAAGCAATGATGACGTGCTGGAGGTGCAACGCCAACTCCTGACCCAGTGCATGACCAAGCTGGACCCAGAACACCGCCAAATCTTGAAACTGCGCTATCATGAAGGGGAAGAGATCGAGGCGATCGCCGCAGAGACCAACAAGACGGAAGGCGCGGTGTACCGCCTGCTGAGCCGGATCCGGAAGAATTTACACGATTGTGTGACCCGTTCGTTGAAGAAAGTGGATGCCTATGAACCCGAAGCAAGCTGAAGAACTGCACGAGTTGTGCGAACGGCTCGTCGAGGAACGATTGACGCCGGAGGAATCTGCGCGACTGGAAGCGCTGGTGCGCGAATCAGCCGCGGCACGGCGATATGTGGTGGAGCATCTGCAGTTGCATGCCGGCCTGCATTGGGAGAGCGGGCGCATCGGGCAACAGACTTTGCCGGACCAACTGGCCGCTTCGCTGGCGGGTTTGGATTCAGCTACGGAAAGCAAGGTGGTCACCCTGCCCTCCCCTTGGGCCAAGCGTACCCCTTGGCTGGCCTTGGCAGCGAGCATTGTCGTCTTGGCGGCAGGCATCGGGCTGGGGCTCTCCTTGGCCAAACAAGAGCCGGTGCAGAACGCAGTGATCACGCCACCTGCCGTGGCGACACTGGCACAAACGCGCGGGTGCCGCTGGGAAAGCTCCGCCCTGCCCACTTTGGAAGGTGCCCGGCTCACGGCCGGTCAGCTCTCGCTTACAGATGGCTTGGCCACGTTGCGTTTTGATTCCGGGGCCACCGTGACCTTGGAAGCTCCAGCCGTATTGGAAATCGTGAATAAAGATTTGTGTATCTTGCATCGCGGCATGCTGACCGCGCATGTTCCGAAAGAAGCCGTGGGATTCACCATAGAAACGGCGAATGCGAAGGTGATCGATCACGGCACGGAGTTCGGCATGAGTGCGGGCGCGAATGGCCAGGCGTTGGTGCAAGTATTTGATGGTGAGGTGGAAGTGCGTCACCGCAAAAGCGGCGAGAATCTGCGACTGACGACCGGTGAAAATGTGGTAATGGACACGCAAGCCGTGACCGGCCGCAATACCAGCATGGCCGAGGCGGATCGGACTTCCCGCCCCAACACGGAAGCGAACCAGCCCGCCAATGCCGTGACCCTGACCACTGCTTCGGGCAATGGCCGCACCACTTACATCTACTCGCCAGGCACTACGAACCATCACTCGGATTCGTTGATGCTGGTGAAGCACACGGACTCGGCCACGTTCCGGCGCAAAGCCTACTTCAGCTTCGATGTGAGCAGCCTCAAGGGCCACAAGGTGGAAAACGCTTCCTTGGCCTTGGCATTCGAACCGACGGGTTATGGCTTTGCCTCACGTCTGCCCGCCTGCGTATTCACTGTATATGGCTTGAAGGATGGCCCGGCGGATGAGTGGTCCGAGCAGGCGTTGATGTGGGAGAATGCGCCAGCCAACCTGCCGGGCGGAAATGAGATCGACACCGGCAAAGCAGTACCGGTAGGGACATTCACCATCGAGCCTGAAGAGGCGAGTGGCCTCCGGGTGATCAGCAATCCAGCCCTGACAGCTTTCCTCAACGACGACCACAACGGCCAGGTGACCTTGATCGTGGTGCGCGAGACCGCCGAGCGAGTGGTGAAAGGCCAGGCCAGCGGCTTGGTGCACGGCTTCGCCGGAAATTATCATCCGACCGCGCCACCGCCGACCTTGCGCCTGACCCTCCAATAAGCCTCACATCCGCGCGCGTTGAGCTGAGAACCACAGTCTATCCAAGGCAAATGCCCCCTTGATTTCAAGGGATTGATAACGCAAAGTTTATACGGATGATTGTGAAGGAAGAAGCCATCATCCACCGCTTGCCGTCTTTTGTATGGCCTTACTTGGCCAGCACGGAGATGCTGCCGCGGTGGAACAGCCAGATTCGTCGCATCTTCCCCAAAGAACCCGGCCCTTTCCGACCGCATTTCAAGTTCGATGTCACCTTATTGGTAAAAGGAAACGAGCACGAATATGCGGGTGAAGTGGTGGAATATATCGAACTGCGCCGGATCGTTTTTAAGTTGCGTTCCAAGACAGATCCTTCGATTCCGGAATCGACCGAGTGCATCACTCTATCTCCCTTGGTCAAAGGTACCAAAATCGAGCGGACGACCGAGATTTTCGATACGGAGAGAACGATTTCCTGGTGGGTGAAACTGCTGCAAAGACTGTTCGGCTGCTTCAATAATAAGCCGAAGACTGCTGAGTATACCCTGAAGCGCCTTGCCCAAGTGGTTGAGCAAAAGCATTAGTTTTTCGGCGCGGGCGGAGGTGTAGGAAACGCCAGCGGGTTTAGTCCCGGCGTGGGCTTGGCTCCGGGCGGCAACGGCGGAGCACCCGCTCCAGGAGGTAAAGGTGGCATCTGTTTCACCAGATTACGCCAGGTATTCCGCTCTTCTTCACTCATCTTCTCCCAACGCTCTGCAGTGGCAATGAAACGTGCCTGTTCATCGGCACTCAAATTGTTGAATTTGCGTGCCGAATCCATGCAGCGCTTACGTTCATCTGGAGACAGCTTCTCATACTCAGCAAGTGTTTGTTCCACCTTGGCCCGCTCATTCTGATTCAGTTTCTCAAGGATTGCCTGCTGCTCCCGATCGGACAGTTCAAACAGATCGTGAAAGGCATCAACCATCCGGTTGCGCTGTTCCTTGGGCCAAGCCTTCATCTCGTCGATCCGGGTCTTCACCTTTTCACGATACTCTGGAGACATGTTGGCAAAGACATCTTCCTTGGCTGTTGCCGGTGCAGCCTCCACGCGGATGACGTAACGGATGGTGCTCTGATGCTCGAGCACATCTTGTTGCAGATCTGGCGGTAGCTTATCCCATTGGTCCAACCGGGCCTGCACTGCTTTACGACGGTCTTCCGGCAGGCGCTCCAGCTTTTCCGCACGACGATCCGGTGATGAACGCAGCAAAGACAACATCTCGAAGTAAAGCTCCGTCGAGCTGAGGCGCAATTCGCGCTGCTCGGGAGTCAGGGCATCATATTCCTTCAGCTTGCCCAGCATGAAATTACGGCTCCACTCCGACTTGCCCGCCATATCTGCCTCCCGCTCCTGCGGAGTCAAAGCCAGCAATCGCCGTAATTCATCCATCGGGTTTCTCAGACCTCTTCCGTCGCGGCTATCTCTTCCGCCGTCACGGCCCCCACGTCCTCGCCCCCAATCACCCGGCGGACGACCCTCAGGACCTGGAGGCAGACCAAAACGCCGTTCTTCTTTCGGGAACTTCTCCTTATCCGGTCCAGTGACTGGCACCGTCGTTTGGGCGCATAACACCCCGGGACCGGCACTCAGTGCGGTCAACAACAGGATGTGCGACAAGCGAAACATGAAATCCTTAACTTTGCCCACCGGTTATTGCTGCAAGGCAGCGAGCAACTCAAGATCCGGCTCGGCGGAGTTCTGCGTGGCCAGGCTTAAGCGGCGGATGGCTTCAAAATCTTTTAACACATCCACAGATGGCACCGGGGCCACTTTGGCCATTTCCTTCATCTGCTCGGCCATCTCCTGACGCGAGTCCGTGATGGCATCCGGCTGGTGCTGACGCAAAGCGAGCACGGCCGCCAAGGCAACCACGGCCGTCGAAGCCGTCAACTGCACCAGATGTTTCCGCAACCAGAAAACAAACCCTGTCCTGCCAGCAGTCTCGGCGCGTTGGGTCTGACGCTGCTCCTGCTCCACAGCCTGCAAAACCAGCGAGGTGAAATTGGATGATACCGGCGCGTCTGGCAGTTGCCGGACCACCTGGCAAAGGGTGACCTCATCCTCCCACTCGGCACGCAAATCGGGGCTCCCAGCCAGCCAAGACTCAAGCTGCGCCTGCTCCTTCGGCGTCAACTGGCCCTGCAGGCTTTTTTCCCACAGTTCATTTTGTTCGTGCTCGCTCATAGCGTTACCTTTCTTTCAATAACCGACTACTGTCCAAAGTTGCGTTCGTTACAGGCTTTCTTTCCAAGTGCCTGTGCGTATATAAGGCTTCAATCGCTGTTTCAAAGTCTCTCGGGCCCGATGGATCAAAGATTTCGTCGCCGATAGCGAACACCCAAGCACTTTAGCGATATCGTCATACGACATATCGTCCTGCCGGCAAAGCAACATCGCCGTCCGCTGATTCTCTGGCAGGCCGGCTATCGCTTCCTCGATTTTGTCCACCAGTTCGCCCTGTAACATGGTGTCCGGTGGAGCGAACTGCTTCGCATCCTCGATTTGCCGCAAAGGCTGATCTTCGTTCTCGGGATGGGTGATATCCATCGACTCCGCCGGATGCCGGGAACGTCGGCGTATCTCGTTGAGGCACAGGTTTCTGGCGATGGTGAACAGCCACGTGGAGAACCGCGCCGAGACTTCATACCGGTGCGCGGACTTGAAGACTTGGATGAAAACGTTTTGCGCGAGGTCTTCCGCCTCGGTCGCATCTGGCAAGGTGCGGTATAAGAGGTTGATGACCGGCTGTTTATAGCGCTCCACGAGCAGCTCAAAAGCGGCCATATCCCCTTCTCTTACCCGCAACATCAGGGCCGCATCTGGGTCTTGCTGATCCATTGCTCTCTCAGAATAGCTCGCCGGTTTCTGCACTTGAGGTGCAGAAACGTCCACCGGACTTAAGGTTCCTGAGACGGATGCCATTAGCGGCCTTATATAACACCTAAACCATGCAAAAGTTCCGGACTGTAAGCAACTTGTGCCACAATTGCAGCATCAGTGCCTTCACAGAAAACACCGGAACTTAGGATAACTTTATTAACCTTAGCAGACTCTTGCAAGTTTGCCCATATCAATTCATACGAAAGTCCCGGGTGTTTAGCCTGAAGCATCTCGACGGGGGAATTTAAAGCGGGGTGATGTCGATCGCCTTTTAATCCCTCTTGGCTGGCGACACGACAGACATCCCCGGCTTCACGGTTGTCCCCATCCCCAACTCGGCACTTGTGTACATGTGCCGAGGTTTTCTACCCATTTCCCCTTTGGTAAGCCGCGACGAAACACGCGACCCGTGCTGCCGGCTTCCAGCCGGCAGTCCGCGACGTCCTCCACAACTAACCCTCCCATACCTCACCCGTTTGAAATCACCCCCCCATGAAACACTTCTCGGCCTAAGACTCTTGCCCCGCGAATCTGGAAGGCATACATTACGGTCATAGGAAATCCCATGCAGGCCCAAGGCACACCATCACCCACCCGGCCAAGTTCCACACGCTCCCCGCTCTTGGCCATTTTTCTGTTCCTGGTATCGGCCTTATCTGCACAGACCGCCGGCCTCTACCCCGATCCGGTGCTCAACGTGCTGCCGAAGCCAGAGGAACTGGGTGCCGGATGGTCGGCTGACCGCCCGCTCACGCCGCGCAGTCGCGAGTTCGATTACACTTACAAACAAGCTGGTAAATCCACCATCATCGTCACCGATATCCGCGTCTCACACAACCTGGACCAGCTTCGCAATGAATGGTTCACCGGACGGCGCGTGCCGAACGATATGGCTTGGAAGATGGAGTCCATCGCCGGAGTGGGCGAACGTGCCCTCTTCGCGCAAGGCCAGCATATGGGCTATTTCCAGTTCAATCGCGGCAACGTCTATGTTTTCCTGAAGATGTTTGCCCACCCGAATGCCCGGGAAGCCTTCACCCATCTGGCCAAGGCCATTGATGCCCGGTTGCTCGCCATCAATCCGCATCCCGACCTCGCCTTTGGCGATTTGCTGACCCAGGCCGAAGTCGCCCCACTGGTGGAAAAAATGCTGCCCTTGGTCGAGGAACTGGCCGGACGCAAATTCAAGCATCCACCGGTGGTCCGGGTCGTTTCCATGGAAGAATTCATCCCCGCTTACACCCACGACCTCTCCCTTCAACTGGCCAGCAAGCGGCAACCTGGACGGGAAGAAGATTTTGATTATCTAATCGGCCTTCGCGCACGCTCACTGGCCCACCATTTTGCCGGCCGGTTCAGTTACAGCCAGCGCGAACTGCTCCTGCCCGCCGAAACATTTTATACCGGTCTGCGACGCAATCATATACCCCCCGACCAGTTCGCCGCCTCTCTGGCCATCGTCATCGCGCATGAACTGGTGCATGCCTTGCAAGATCAGGAGGTGGATCTCGGCAAAATGCTCACCGCTTGTGCCAATGATGAAGCGCGGGGAGCCTTCAGTGCCGTGATCGAAGGGCAGGCCATTTTCGTGCAAAAACGGATTGCCAACCGGCTTGGCTATCCGCCCGCCGTGCGCACCCTCGGCCAGCCGGAATCCGCCCAGACCGATCTCGATCCCAAGGGGGAGCGCATCCAATCCGCAGCCATGTTCGTCTATCAACGAGGCCCGGAATTCATTGAGCGCCTGTACCAGAAAGGCGGTCTCACCGAGATTTGGAAAGTGATCGCCCACCCTCCCACCCGCTCAGCGGATATCACCAACACTGCCGGAGCAACTAACCAATCTGATGATGGAAAACCAAAAACCCTGAATCCGTCGTCCAACGCCAGCTCGACGCCTAT
>CAZRGY010000215.1:0-7218 GCA_964599715.1 uncultured Verrucomicrobiota bacterium
GCGGTTCGGAAATGGAATTTTGCAGGGAGATCATCTTGACCGGCGGGCAATGGCTCGAGTGGCTTTTACTGACGAGACCGCCCGCAAAGACCTCGAAGCGATTTTGCATCCTCGCATCCGGCAGGCTTGGCAGGAGGAGACCGCGCGATGGCGGGAGCAAGGCTGCCCAGTGGGCGTGGTCGTCATCCCCTTGTTGTTTGAGACTGCGGCTGAGGATTGCTTTGATGAGATCATTTGTCTGGCCTGTTCCGCCGAGACACAGCGCCGTCGGCTTTATCAGCGCGGTTGGTCGGATATCGATATCGATCAGCGGCTTAGCACCCAGTGGCCGGTGCCGCAAAAGATGGCCAAGTCCCATTACGTCGTCTGGAACGAGGGCGACCTAACCACCTTGGCCGAGCAACTGGCCCGGATCATCCCGCAAGCGAAACCGGCTGATTATTTTCTGGAGGAATCGGAGACCTCCTGAGAGATGTTGGCCGGTTGCTTGAATTTCTGCCAAAGTACGGTTTCTTGATTCATGGAAGATGATGCCTCAGTAGCGTGCCCTTATTGCGGACAGGAAAGCACGCTCATGCTGGATACGACGGTGCGGAACCAGACCTTTACGACGGACTGTGAGGTGTGCTGTAGGCCGTTCAGCGTCCATGTGGAATGTTCCGGTGGTGAGATTCTAAGCTTGGATGTGAGCGCTGATTGATTGAGAGTCCGGTCTGACATTTAAGTAATTATGACGCCGAATAATGTTTTGTGGGTTTATATCGTGTTGCTCGTCGCGGGTGGAGTGATGGGTTTGGTGAAAGCGGGCAGCAAAGCTTCGCTGATCGCCTCCAGCATCTTCGCCGCCATTCTGGCGCTGTGCGCTACAGGTGTGATCGGATGGGCGCATGCGGCGGATGTGGTGCTGGCTTTTCTGCTGGTCTTTTTCGGGATGAAGTTCGCCAAGGGCAAGAAATTCATGCCGTCCGGGATGATGTGCATCCTGACCGTGGTGACGCTGGCTCTGCGCCATATCTGATCCCGGTGATTCGTAAAAACATGAATCGTTAAAACAGGAGAAATCCCGTTTTAACGATTCAACTGTTTTAACCTTTGATGAAGCTTAGATCAGCCCTGCGGTCTCGGGGAATCCGCCCAGGATATTGAAGCTCTGGATCGCCTGGCCGCTGGCCCCTTTCACGATGTTATCCTCGGCGCTGAGGACGATGAGGCGTCCGGTACGCGGATCGAGTCGCCAAGCGAGTTCCACCATATTGCTGCCCACGACATTCTTCGTATCCGGGAGAGCCTTGCCTTCCAGCACGCGGACGAAAGGCTCGTTCGCATAAGCCTGCTGATAGCATTGCTTGATCTGGGCGTTGAGTTCAGCTGCTTCTGCTTCAGTGCTGAAGTGCTTGGCCGGGGCGAGATAGAGCGTGCTCAAGATACCGCGGTTCACCGGGATGAGATGCGGGGTGAATTGGATAGTCACGGTGGAGCCAGCCGCCAGTGACAATTCCTGCTCAATCTCGGAAAGATGGCGGTGCTTCGGTATGCCATAAGCGCGCATGCTTTCATTGCATTCGACGAAGAGATAATCCAATTCCGCCTTACGTCCGGCTCCGCTGACGCCGCTCAAGGAATCTGCGATGATACCGGTGGTCTTGATGAGCCCGGCTTTGAGCAACGGGATGATGGGCAGCAAGATACTCGTGGGGTAACAGCCGGGTGACGCGATCAACTGTGCGGTCTTGATCTGCTCACGATAGACTTCCGGCAGTCCATAAACCGATTTCGCAAGCAGGTCAGGAGCCGGATGTTCATGGGCGTAGAACTCCTTGTAAACCTCCGCACTGTTCAACCGGAAGTCCGCACTGAGGTCGATGACGCGGCAACCCAGCCCGAGCAGGGGAACGGCGAATTCCGCGGCGACACCGTGGGGTAGGGCGAGGAAACCGACATCGGCCTGCTTGGCGAGCAGCTCCGTATTCGGATCGGAGAAGCGCAGCTCGCGGGCTTTGGGGAAGTGCGCAAACTTAGGGAACACCTCGGCGATGCTCTTGCCCGCCGAGGCGCGCGAGGTGACAGCGGTCAGTTCGGCATGCGGATGCCGCAGCAAGAGGCGCACGAGTTCTTCACCGGAATAACCAGAGGCTCCAACAATAGCGACGCGGACTGTATTCGACATGACGACAATCAATTTCCTGCCGCCTCATTTGGCAAGCAGAGTTTGCAAGGAATTGTGGGTGGTGATTAAGAAAACAAAAAACCCCGCTGGAAACCAGCGGGGTTGGTGAAAGTCGTGATCCAGAATTAGCGTTTGCTGAACTGGAAGCGCTTACGGGCACCCGGCTGGCCGTACTTCTTACGCTCTTTCATACGGGAGTCGCGCGTGAGCACGCCTTCCGCCTTCAGGGCAGGGCGAAGATTGGCATCGAATTGCAGCAGGGCGCGGGCAATGCCGTGACGGACAGCACCAGCCTGACCGACCGGACCGCCACCCTTCACATTCACGTTCACGTCCAGCTTGCTGGTCGTGTCAGTGATGCTGAGGGGTTGCAGCACCAAGGCGCGCTGCGAATCCGTATGGAAATAGGCGCTCAGTTCGCGACCGTTCACGGTGATCTTACCGGAACCGGAGGCGAGGCGGACACGGGCGACAGAGGTCTTGCGACGACCAGTGCCCAAAAACTCGGAGGTAGTAGCCATATCTGAAAAAATTAGCGATTACTTACTTGGCAGGGGTGAGAGCGGCAGGCTGCTGTGCGCTGTGCGGATGCTCAGTGCCCTTGTAGACCTTCAACTTGGTCAGCATGCGGGCGCCCAAACGATTCTTCGGCAGCATGCCTTTTACGGCGTGCATGATGAGACGCTCGGGGTGCTTCTCGCGGACCTGGGCGACGGTCTTGTACTTCTCGCCACCTTTCCAGCCCGAGTAGCTCATGAATTCCTTGGCGGTTTCTTTGTTACCCGTCAGGACAATCTTCTCGGCGTTGATCACAACGACGAAATCACCTGCATCAAGATGGGGGGTAAAGACAGGCTTGTCCTTGCCACGCAAAATGTTGGCAACTTGAACAGCGACACGACCAAGGACAGCTCCGTCGGCATCTACAACATGCCACTTCTTCTGGTCCTGATTAATCTTCGGCAAATACGTTTTCATCCAATTTCGACTTTCGAAAGAGCCGGGACAATATCAAATGGATGTTTTCAGTCAACAGTCATTTGTGGAAATTATCAAATAGTCTGTTCTTGGGGGAAAGAGCCAAATGATCTAAGCAAGTCGGGTCGAGGGTAAGCTGTGTATTGTGGCGTTCAAGAAGCGGGTATACCAGTGGTAGTGCTTGATCGGAAAACCATCATGCGGGCAAGGGCCCGGGAGGCAGTCTAATATAGTTGAAATTAATTTAACTTCGGGCTTGCATGGTTTGCGGGGGCGCGAGTATGGTTCGCGTTCTTTTAACAGATAAAAGTTAGAGTTTATGTCGAAAATTTGTGAACTGACAGGCAAGGGCGCGATCAAAGGTAGCCATATCTGGCGCTCAGGTAAGGCCAAGAAAAAGGGCGGTATCGGTACCCACGTGACCGCGATCACCAAGCGCCGGTTCCTGCCGAACCTCCAGCGCGTCAAAGCGGTGGTGAACGGTGAAGTGCGTTACATCCGCGTGACGGCCAAGGCCATCAAAGAAGGTCTGGTGGTGAAGCCGGCCAAGCGCACTTGGAAGAAGCCGACGGCTGCTTAAGCGGTCAGTCATCTGCAATTTTACAAGGCGAGGAGCAATCCTCGCCTTTTTCTTTTTCCCATGTGGCCGAAATACGGCAAAACGTGGAGGGCAGGTCGTTTTAGCGACCTTTGAGATACTTCATGGTGACGCGTTTCATCTCGCGTTCGTCGTCCCGGCGCTTCAGGTCTTCGCGTTTGTCGCTCATCTCCTTGCCTTTGCCGATGCCGATCTGAACCTTCACTTTGTTGTTCTTCCAGTAAAAGCTCAGGGGGACGATGGTGTTGCCCTTGATGGAACCGGCCTCGTAGAGCTTGCGGATCTCGTTCTTGTTCAGGAGCAGTTTCCGGGGGGCCTTAGGCTGGTGATTGAAGCGGTTGGCCTGCACATACTCGTCGATATGGGCGTTGTAGAGAAAGACCTCACCTTTCTCCACGCGGGCAAAAGCATCGCTGATCTGGCCCCGACCGGCGCGCAGAGCCTTCACCTCGGTGCCGTGCAAGACTATCCCGGCCTCGAAAGTATCGAGGATATGGTAGTCCCGCCGTGCTTTGGGATTGGTGAGTATGTCAGCCATGGAAATAAAAACAGCCAGGAGAGTGAACCTCCTGGCTGCCGGGAAATTTGCCGGGGTTCAACCCCTGTTATTCAAAGGTTGTCATGTCCGAGGTCTGCTCGAAAGACAGCTTGTCCTCGGAGATCTCACGCATGGCGATATCAGCTGCGCCCAAGTTGGCAGTATCTGCGATCAGTGGCCGGCCGCTGCCGCCACCGGAGTTCAACTGGCGCACGCGCCGGGAGACGACGTTGATTAAAACGTTCGGGTTTTGTACCTTATCCAGTGCCTTGCGGGTCAGTTCAGCGTTCATATTAACAATCTTCGAGAGCACGGGAGACTAATGCCTTACGCGCTGGACGCAACAGGAAAATTCACTCATCGCTTGCGCTAATGCGGTGGTTTCCGTAGAAAACCACCCCATGCCGACCGCATCCTCCAAATCTGCCAGCAAAAAAGCGGCTTTTGACCTGAACGCGTACCTCGCCAAGTGCACCGCCGAGGTGAACGACGCCATGGACCAGTTTTTGCCCAAGGCGAAGACCAAGCCCGCCGTGCTGCATGAGTCCATGCGGTATTCCATCTATGCGGGTGGCAAGCGCATCCGTCCGGCCATCTGTCTGGCGGCAGCCGAAGCCTGCGGCGGCAAGATTGAGCCGGCCCTGCCGCTCGCCTGCGCGGTGGAATGCATCCATACCTATTCTTTGATCCACGACGATCTGCCCGCGATGGATAATGATGATTTTCGCCGGGGCAAGCCGACCAACCACAAGGTGTATGGTGAAGGCATGGCCATTCTCGCCGGTGACGCCTTGCTCACGCAGGCATTTGAGATCGCGGCCTTGAGCAAAGGGTGGCCGCGCTATTCGCACAAAGACCTCGTGTTGGAGATCGCGAAGGCCTCTGGTTCATTGCAACTCATCGCCGGACAGGCGGCGGATCTGCAAGGGGAGGGGAAGAAGCTTTCCGTGCCCGAACTGCGTTACATCCATGAGCGCAAAACCTCGGCGCTGCTCTGCTGCTCGGTGCGCCTCGGTGGCATGAGTGCGAACTGCACGCCCAAGCAACTGCAGGCGCTGACGGATTTCGGCTACCATGTCGGCCTCGCGTTCCAGGTCATCGACGACATTCTCGATGTCACGCAGACGAGCGAGAAGCTCGGCAAGACGGCGGGCAAAGATACGGCCGCGCAGAAGGCGACGTATCCCTCTATCGTCGGTCTGGAGAAATCCAAGAAGATCGCGAAACAACTGACGGACAAGGCGTTTGCGGCCTTGAAGCCGTTCAAGGGCAAGGCGGTGGCGCTGGAGAATATCGCGAGCTACCTGCTGAAGCGGGATAACTAGGAACGTGGTTTTCAATTAATGACAAAGGCCCGGTCCTAAGTGGATCGGGCCTTTGCATTTTTGAATCCTGAACTGCGCCTTACTCTTTCTTCGCGGCGTAGTAAGCATCCACTTTGCTGGCAACATCGCGGAAGCCGATGTCCACTTCGTAGATGGCCTTGAGATGTTCGATGGCAGCCTCGCCTTTGCCCATCTTTTCGAGCAGGCCAGCGAGAGTATAGAGGATGTCCTTCTTTTCGTCATCCATGCCTTGTTTTTCCTTCAAGGCATCTTCAAAGCGGCTGACGGCGAAATCGTCCTTGCCCGTGGCCATGAAGATCTTGGCCATGTTGACGATGGAGGCTACGCGGCGGTTGCCGTGATTGCGGGTCTTCTGGAACTCCATCAAGGCTTCATTGTATCGGGCCAACTTGTAGAGCATCACCGCGTAGTCATAGCGGATGAGCAGGTCGTTGGGATACTTGTCCACGCGACGCTTCACGTCCTCGATCTGGTATTCGGCTTTTTGCCGTTCCAGTTCGGCTCGTTGGGTATCGTAGTCGGGTGATTCCTTGTCCAGAGCGATGATCTGCTGGTCGAACTTTTTCAGTTTAAGGTCATTGATGATACGCTCCATGTTCGCATCGCCCGCGCCGACTTCCATCAGCATGCCGTAATACTTGATGGCTTTGTCGTAATCTTTGGCCTGGGCATACAAGTCAGCAACGATGCGGGCCTGCTGGAAATTGGAAGGGTCTTCCCGGAGTTTATCAACCGCCTCATCCAAGAGCTTGAGTGTTTGCTCGACGGAGCGGACCTGTTTGTTTTCCTGTTCGAGGGCGATGGCTTCCTCTTTGTTCTTGAGGATGTCCCGATAAGAGCCTTTGCCGTCAGCGAGGGATTCATAACCACCTTCCTCCAAGGTTTTTTTTGCCGACAAATCTTTGAGCAGACCGGCAACTTCCGAGTCGTTCCGGTCTTTGTTCAGGAGGTCCTGATAGATGATCTCCGCACGGGAGTAGGCTTTGGCAGCGATGTATGCATTGGCCAGTGCCATGGCGATGCCTCGGTCGTTCGGGTTGTTCTTGCTGTTATGTTCCAGCGAGAAGATGGCGGTCTTGGGCAGGTCGGCATTCAGGGCTGCCTCGGCCAGGGTATTGTGCGCCATGCTGTTGTTAGGATCCGTGTTCAGGATCTGCTCGCAGGTAGCGATGGCGTCGAGCGGGTTTTTACGGACGGAGAGGTTGGCCTTGGCGATGAGCGGTGAGCTGCCCGCCGTGCCCATGACCTTGCGGAAAAAACTCGTGGTGCGACCTGCCTTGGTCAACTGGGCGGCACGAAGTGCCTGCCGGCATTCTAAAAAGCCGGGTTCTTTTTGGAGTGCCTGCAAGTAAAACAGAAAGGCGTAATCCCAGTTTTCCCGTTGAACGGCTGCGTTCCCCTTTTCGAAGAGATCCCGGACGTCGCGAGGAATCTCACTAGTATTCTTCTCTGGCATGGCTCAGATGATATTTTGTGTGACGAAAAAATCCACCGTAAATCCTGCGATCCGCAGGGTATTATTTTTTGTGAAAATTCATCAGGTTGATGATAATTTCCGCTTGCACTGAGAGAATTTCAAGGTTCAATTGCG
>CAZRGY010000216.1:0-7191 GCA_964599715.1 uncultured Verrucomicrobiota bacterium
AGGAGCGCGGCGTGCACTTGCTCTCGGCAGGCATCGATGAGGTGCCCGGAGTTTATAAAGACATCCATCAGGTGATGGAGGCGCAGAAGGATCTGGTGGAGGTGCTGGGACAATTCGACCCGAAGCTGGTGAAGATGGCGCAGGCAGGGGAAAGGGCGGAAGACTAAAAAATGAAGAATTAAGAAGGGAGGATGAAGAAAGGGAAAAATGAGGGAAGTTGAAAATCGGGACTTGCGGGGAAGGGCGGAGTTTGGAAAGACTCTGGGCCTTGGTTGGAAGGGTGGCTGAGTGGTTTAAGGCACCTGATTCGAAATCAGGCGTAGGTTAACCCCTACCGTGGGTTCGACTCCCACCCCTTCCGCCAATCTTTCACTAAGGTTCCCTCCTCATTTTGACGCCGATGGCTGGTCAGGCGTGATGCGTTCTGGTTTTAGGGAGAAAAGCAGGCGGAAATATCGTTGGAGGAGTTGATGACCTTTTTACCCATAGTCGAGCGGGAGTTGAGAGTAGCCGCCAAACAGGCGACGACGTATCGCTCGCGCATGGCATTGCCTATGGCGGCCAGTGCGATGTTGCTTTTCTTCGCATTCTTCGTCCTGGCCGGAATGCCGCAGCACATGATCGGCCGGCAATTGTTTCATCTCAGCTTTGGAATGCTCTTTCTGAGCTGTTTGCTGGCGGGCTGTCAGTTGACGGCTGATACAATCAGCGGTGAGAAGCGCGAAGGTACCCTAGGCTTCCTTTTTCTGACGAACCTCAAAGGGCATGACATCGTGCTGGGCAAGCTGGTCTCGTCGTCCATCGGGGCGATATATGGGGTACTGAGCCTGCTGCCTTTGGTGGCGGTGATGTTCCTTTTTGGTGGAGTGACAGGCGGCTCAATGCTGCGGTTGACGTTGTCTTCTTTGAATGTTTTGTTTCTGTCACTTGCGCTAGGGATCACTTGTTCTTGCTTGGGAAGGGACGCGAACAATGTGCGTGGTGCTGCGCTGCTTTGGATGGTTCTCTTGATCGCTATCGGGCCGCTGGTCGGGTTCATTAACAGCTACCTATTGGATTTTCCATCGAGTCATCGTACGCTGGGTTATTGGGGGCCATTTTTGATGGTCAGCCCGGCGATGACTTTCCCTGCATCTCTTGATTCACTGTATTTTCGAAGTTCCAGTACATATTGGATCACCAACAGTCTCACTCATGCGATGGGGTGGTTTTTTCTGCTGTTTGCAAGCTGGCTCGTGCCCCGAACTTGGCAAGAGAAAGCCGCCTCAAAAGGAGAGTTCAGGTGGCGTGAATGGTGGCGCAGATGGGTCTATGGCACGAGTGAATCCATGGCTGTTCAACGCGCACGATTACTGGATATCAACGCAGTCCATTGGTTGACCGGTCGGGAGCGTTTTAAGTCTCTGGCGCTATGGTTTTTTATAGCCGTAATGTTCCTGGGGTGGTCAGGATTTTGGTTTGCGATCGGCAATTCTTGGATTGAGACGGCCGGAGTCTTTCTGTTCTATTTATTAACTAACTCAATTATTAAGGCGTGGATTGCGGTGGAGTCTGCGAAGCGTTTTTCTGCTGATCGGGAGAGTGGCGGGTTGGAGTTGTTACTATGCACATCGCTGCCGGTGACGGAGATAGTGCGAGGGCAATTGCTATCTGTGAGACGACAGTTTCTGGTGCCGCTGATGGTTGTGTCCTGTTTGGAGGTGTTGCTCACTTTGTCTTTATGTTGGCTTTATCCACGGCTTTTCAGCGGTTGGGAATTAGTGATGTTGTTAGCTGGTTTTGTCGTGTTGTGGGCTGACTATTTTACGCTGCCGTGGGTGGGTATGTGGAAGGCAATGGTGTCCAAGAAACCGAAGAGCGCAGGGGTGGAAGCGGCGGCGGTTGTCCTTGGCCAACCTTGGTGGATTCTATGGCTCTGGATGGGGTTGGTGAAGTATCTGCTCTGGCAGGTTTTTCATCATCGCTTACAGTCGGAATATTTTGTCTTTGGATCTTGGTTGATGATCTGTTTGGGCTTCGATTTATTTTGGATAAGGTATGCAAAGAAGCGCTTGCATGCTGAATTTCGAACTATCGCGATGACGCGGTATGTAGAGCAAGATGGGCTCTCGGTTTGGGGCCGTTTGGGGAGGCTGATTGGCAGGTGTAAGCGTAAGTTTTTTGGTCGGCCAATTAGCGATTAAAGTTTGATGTTGGGTATGGTTTTTATGAGCCCTAGCGAGGCTTCAAAAGGGGTGGGATTTGCTGTTAAGTTGGGCTTATCAACAAGCGGAAGCGTGACCGTAGTGTTACGTAAGTGTGAAAAGGATTTTTACGCAATATTGTCCTTGCGGTTTTTGGTGAGCCGGTAATATAACACTCTCCGCTTTGCCAATGGCCAGTACACCAAATCGCTATCAGCTCGAGGGTCTTGAGCCGCGCGTGTTGCTCGACAGCAGCGTGATGATGGCGGTATTGGCAACAGCAATCCCACCTTTGCCTGAAGATCAAAATCAGGTGATTTCCGAGCCAGAGCAAGTAGGGGATGGCTTTCTTGATGATGACTCATCCGCTGTGTCTGCCGGTGCCACTGATGTTTTTTCCGGACTTGAGGGTGAAGAGTTATCCGAAGAAGTTTTGCCAGCGAATGACAGCGGTCAAGAAGTGGTGACCGAAGAATCAGCATTGGAAGAAAGTGAAACATCTTCTGAATCTTCAGTTGCTGATGCCGCTGGGATTCCGAGTTCTGACTTGGATGGAACTCCTGATAATTCTTCAGATGAGGCGCAGACTTTGACTGATCAGATGGTTGAGACTTTGCGTGCTGCGCAAGGTCCTCCCACTCAAACCGCTGATAATGAGCAGCTTGATAATGTTTCTTCGGATTCTGACCAACAAGTCGAGAATTCGCCTTCTTCTTTTTTCAGTCTTTCTTTTTACTCCGATTCCTCTGATTCCGCTGGAAGTTCAAGGTTCACGCTGAACCGCTTTGTCCTTGCAGACGCCAGCACCGAGCTGGAGCTTTACATCAGCTCCAAGTTGCAAGACTACAAGAACGGTTTGCTTTCCGGTGATCAGACGTTCACCAACCTGGATCTGAATCTCTATGGTTTCCTGCAGTTGACTGGGTTGCGGCTTGCTTTCCAAAGCATCGTATACAGTGCGGGGACGGACAGTTTCTCCGGGCAAGTGATCATCGAGGCGGATACAGGTGCGTTGTTCCCAGGTAAAACCTTCTCGGCCGCTGCGACGGATGGACCGGATGCAGACAGCTATGGAGTGACGGGAAGTTTCGATGTTGGTGCAGGAATTTATTCGCTGGCTCTGGATCAATTTAAGCTGACCCTCGGTGAGGCGATTGTGGTGGATGCGACCGGTGTTAGTGTAACTTATGATTCGGGAGATGCTACTTCGAACCAGACTTTGGCAACCATCAATACGGCGACGGTCAACTCTTCGTTGTTCGCGGGGATGGCTTCTGTGTCCTTGAGCAACTTCGTTCTCCGTCGCGATGGGTTCCATGTGGGAGATGTCACTTTGGCCCTAGCGGGCGGTCAAGAAGCCAGCGTGAGTGATTTCCTAAAAGTGACCGGTTTACAAATCTCGGTAGACGATCTGGATGTCAGTTACGGCAGCGGCATCACGGTGACGGGTTCAATCACGATGACGATCGCCAGTCTGACTCTCTTCCCGAACGGTTCGCTGATCACTACGACTGCGACCGGGTTGGTGGGAACGTATAATTTCTCCGGTGGAAGCCCTGATGGCAAGTTGACGGTGACGGTAGGTAGTTTGAGTCTTAAGGTGGGTGAGGCGATCGCCATCAGTGCGACGGCTGTCAGTGTGAGCCCTGGTTCGTCTGATATCGTTGCTACCATCGGTAGTGCTACGCTGAATTCCCCGCAGTTCACCGGCTTGGCGGATGTGAGCATCACGAATCTCGAACTGCGTCGCACTGGTTTTTCGATCGGCAGTGCCACGCTGAGCACATCGGTGGCGGGTCTGGGTGAGGTCGGTGATGCCTTCGGGAAGATCGTAAGCTTCAATACGGTGACTGTCAGCCTGGCGGACTTTGTGGTGAATTATGCAGCCTCTGTGACTGTGAGTGGCTCAATTGGGGTGGTGGTCACCGATTTGGTGCTTTTCCCGGAAGTTGGTTTCATCAATGCGAGCGTCGGTAACATCAA
Organism: uncultured Verrucomicrobiota bacterium; assembly: GCA_964599715.1. Classification (GTDB taxonomy): domain Bacteria; phylum Verrucomicrobiota; class Verrucomicrobiia; order Limisphaerales; family JAEYXS01; genus JAEYXS01. The sequence continues at coordinate 4,167 of CAZRGY010000216.1, forward strand.
TGGTAATTACGATTTCGGCGGCGGTAGTGCCGGCGTGCTGAATCTTGATATCCAAAATTTTGCTCTGGCCATCGGTGAGGCGTTACTGATTCAGATCGATTCTGCTCAGTTCCGCCCCGGGCAGGATGTGATGCTGGATATCGCGAACGTGACGGTGACGTCCAATTTGATCGCGGGTCTCGCAGGCACCATGACTTCGTTCCAACTTCGCCGGACCGGATTCACGATCGGCAGCCTGACTTTGGCGGCGACCGGCACGAACACGATCGGCAGCTTCTTGGAATTAACCGATGCGTCGTTGACGGTGACGAATTTCGTCCTAGACCGCAGTTCAGCCACTCCGGTGACAGGCAGCATCGTTCTGAATGTGACGGGGATTAAATTATTTCCGGACAGTTCGTTCATCCAGACTTCGGTGACTGGCTTGGCTGCCAGCTATGATTTTAGCGGCGGTCTGAGTTCTCCGGGCGACTTGGATTTCTCCATCGACAACCTCACGATCACGATCGCCGGTTCTTCGGTCTTGAGTGCCTCAAACGTGGTGATCGAGCCTAGTTCGATGACCCAGGCTGGCAGCACGGATGTATCCATCAGCCTGACGGGCAGCCTGACCATCTTAGGCCAGGTGATCGAAGGTAGCTTTGACTTTGTGCGCTCTAGCGGAGTGATGACGATTTCGTCCACGATCACGAAGCTCCAGCTCGAGGCGAACGGAACACGCATTCTAAATTTAAATGGCAGCGGTGACTTCTTGGTGGGGCAGGACGGTCTGGCGGGCAGCTTCATTCTGAACCTGCTGCAAGGTCCGGCGCTGGCTGGCGTAGACATCAGCGGAACCTTCCAGTTGCAGGTGAACACGACTTCCTCGGCGGTTGTTTTCGGCACTACGACCATCGCGGCTGGCCCGTATCTGCGGATCGCGGTATTGAGCGCGAATGTCTCGGTCTTCGGCAACACGGTCACGGCGGACCTTTTCCAGATGGTGAAGAGTGGCTCGGGGGCGAGTGAAGTGATAACTGCGGTGGCGACCGGCGTAGGTTTGCGGCTAGAGGCGGGTACCGCCTCGCTCACCATTGGCAATAGTTCGGGGGCATTCATCCTGAGCAGTGCCGGCATGGCGGGTTATGTGAATGTCGGCACAGTGGTGCTCTCCGGTGTGCCGGGTGTTTCGCTAAGCGGTTCGGCGCTTTCCATTCAAGTGAACACCACGGGCGCGGATGTGGGACCAGTTTCGATCACCACGCCTTCAGGTAATGTCTCCATCGAGTATGCCGGGGCGTACAATCATAATTTCATCCGGGTGGCTGGTTCGGCAAGTCTGGCGGTTGATAGTTTCCTGACGCTGTCTGCCAGCTTTGCCTTTGAGCGTAGCACGATCGCTGGTGGGGCAACGGTCTTGAAAGGCGCTATCACGAACGGTACGGGTGTGATGGGCAGTGGTGTAGGCACCGCAAATGAGGCGGGCATCAAGGTCACGAATGTGAATGGTGCGTTCTTGCTCCTGCCTGCAGGTCTGGCACTTGATGCTTCTGGCACTGCTTCGCTTGTGGGAGTCACCGGTTTGTCTCTGAGTGGCTCGGTTGCGGTGCGGGCGAACACCACGGCGCAGACCGTTAACGAAACCATTGCGACGCCGGGTGGTTCCGCGAGTGTGGTCTTCACCAATGCTGCTCAATACTTGGCCGTAAGCGGCAGTTTGAGCCTGAGCATCTCTGGTTTTGTTTCCTTGAGCGGTGACTACACGTTTGAGCGGACCTTTGACGGTGCGACCACCCGAGTCCGGGTGGCGGCGACAGATGTCACTGCATTCATGGGTGCGGGTTCTACGGGGGTTAAGATCGATGGCGGTACGCTGGGCTTGATCTTGCTGCCTGAGGCGGGGACTTATGCCTTGCAGATGAGCGGTACGGCTTCGCTTGTCGGAGTCACGGATGTGACGGTCACCGGCACCTTGCAAGTGAAGGCCAATACTACTGGTCAGGCGGTCACTGAGCAGATCATCACTCCATCGGGTGCTGGTGTGGTTGTTTCCTTTGCTGATGGCACGATCATCAAACGGATCGAAGGCAGCGTGCTTCTGGATATAGCCGGATATGCATCGTTGACCGGGTCGTTCACTTTCCAGCAAACGGGCGTAGGTGCTACGGCGAAGGTTTTGGTGGGGGCTACTGGAGCTGAGGCCTTCATGGGAGCTGGTAGCACGGGAGTGAGAATTCAAGACGGTCAACTCGGCCTGGTGCTTTTCCCAAACACCTCCACATATGCATTGGTCGCGAACGGCACGGCCAGTCTTGATGGGGTGAGCGGTGTGGTCTTGAGCGGCACGCTTTCCGCAGTGGTAAATACCACGGGCGGTGCAGTGACTGAGAACATCGTGACCACGGGCGGCACGGTTTCCATCTTGTTCTCAGCTACAGAAGGAAATCTGGCCCGCATCCGGGGGACAGATGTTCAGGTTAATCTTGGCACCTCAGTTCAGATTTTGGCCAACTTCGCGGTGGAGCGGAATGAAGTGGCGGGCTTTGCGACATTGAAAGTCGGTGCTTCGAATGTCCAGGCGCTGATGAGTGTTGATGGTAAAGGGGTGCGCATCACGGATGGTTTGCTGGGCTTGCTCATCCTGCCTGATGGCACTTATGCCGTTCAGGCCAGCGGTGTGGCCGCGGTCGTGGGGGTGCCCGATCTGGAAGTGACCGGGGCGTTGACCTTGAGTCTGAACAATACGGGGGGCGCCCGGAATGAAGTGATCGCCACCGGGGCGCGCACGGCGGCGGGGGCTTCAGTTGATGTCACACTGAATTTGCTGGCCACCGTACCGCTCAGCTTTACCGGCAGCAATGTGGTGCTAAAGGTGGCAGGTAATGGTTTCACGGCGCAGGATATCAAGTTCACCCAGAGCGCCACCCAGATCGATGTCTCGGGTGAAAATATCAGCTTCACTCTGACAGCTGGAACCAAACGCATCATCGGGATCACGGATGCTGACTTTGCTTTCACGGTCACGCCAGAGGGTGTAGCTGGTGCC
>CAZRGY010000217.1:0-7187 GCA_964599715.1 uncultured Verrucomicrobiota bacterium
AATATCATGCTGACGGAGGCGGGGCCAAAGCCGCGGTTGCTGGAGGTGGATCGCGAAGGGAAGATCATTGTGGAGTTCCCCATCCAGTGCCAGTTGACGAATTTTCACATGCAGAGCCGCATGGCGCGGAAACTGCCGAACGGGAATTATCTCATCCCGCAACTGCACGATAAAGTGGTGCGTGAATACGACAAGACCGGCAAGATCGTGTGGGAGGTGCCGACCCCGAACTGGCCGTTCACGGCGATCCGGCTGGCGAACGGCAATACTTTGATCAACTGTACGTATGGCCATACAAGCATCGAGGTGGATGCAAAAGGGAAGACGGTGTGGCAATTGACGAACGACGACCTGCCATCACCGCTCATCAAGGATGCGTGCGGTGCCCAGCGTCTGCCCAACGGTAACACCGTTATCACGAGCTATGGCAGCCGGGGCAAGGGCGTGAAGCTCATCGAGGTGACGCCGGACAAAAAGATCGTGTGGACACATGAGGATGAGAAGAAGCATGGCATCCATCATTTTCAGATCCTCGATACGAACGGAAAGCCGCTTGCAGGCAAACCAATGAAGTAGGCCCTGGACCTTGATGGAGTGACGGCGGCGGATTATCATACTGTTTCAACACCGATGAACTTTTGGACGAAAGCATTATCAGCGGCCACCCTTTTGGGATGGGTTGCCGGGCTTTCATTGACGGCGGCAGAGTTCTCGGCGGAGCAATTGGATTTCTTTGAGAAACGGGTGCGGCCCTTGCTCGTGGAAAATTGCTATAAATGCCACAGTACGGCCGCGGAGAAGGCAAAGGGCGGGCTGTATCTGGATTCACGGGAGGCATTCTTGCGCGGTGGTGATGCCGGAGCGGTGGTGGTGCCGGGCAGTCCGGAGAAAAGCCTGCTCATCAAGGCCGTGGAATATATGGACCCGGAGCTGCAGATGCCGCCGAAGACGCGTCTGACAACCGAGCAGGTGGCCGATCTGAAGCAATGGGTGAAGCTAGGCCTGCCTTGGCCATCGGAGGCAGCACCGAAAGTGGCGGGAGCAGTGGAGGTGTTTGACCTGGAAAAACGACGGGCAGAACACTGGGCCTGGCAACCGATCCAGAAATCAGCTCTGCCTGCGGTGAAGGATGCCCAGTGGGGCCGTCATCCGATCGACCGCTACATTCTGGCCAAGCTGGAGGCGGAAGGATTGAAGCCCGCGCCAGCGGCGGAAAAGCGTACATTAGCCCGGCGCTTGTATTTTGATCTGTTGGGCCTGCCACCCACGCCGGAACAGGTGGAGGCTTTTGTGAAGGACACTTCACCCAAGGCTACGGAGAAGTTGGTGGATGAGTTGCTGGCCTCGCCGCATTTCGGTGAGCGCTGGGGACGGCACTGGTTGGATATGGTGCGGTACGCGGAGACGATGGGGCATGAGTTCGACTATCCCATCCATAATGCTTGGCGTTATCGCGACTACGTCATCCGCGCCCTTAATACGGATGTGCCCTACGACCAGTTTGTGAAGGAGCATCTCGCAGGTGATCTGCTGAAGAATCCGCGCATCAATCCGGTGGATGGCCTGAACGAATCTATCATCGGCACGACTTCATTCTGGCTGCCGCAGCAGAAGCATTCCCCGGTAGATATCCGGCTGGAGCAGGCGGAACTTATCGACAACCAGATCGACGTCATCTCGAAGACGTTTCTAGGTATGACGGTGTCCTGTGCCCGTTGTCATGATCACAAGTTCGATGCCATTTCGGATGAGGATTACTATTCGCTCTACGGTATCATCGAGAGTTCGCGCTACCGGCTGGCAGATATTTCCGACACGCGCGATGCGGTCGCCAGAGCCCAGGAATTGGTCCAGCTCCGTGAGCAGATGAAGGTGCGCTTGAGTGAAGTGGTGAAACCGGAGGCTTTGCGTTTTGCCGATTATTTGCAGGCTGCTGGTGACGTTCGCGCGGGGCGTTTACCTCCAGCCAAGCAAGGTAGTGATGAATCGTTGCTCTTCGCTGATTTCGAAGGAAAGGATTTTACAGGTTGGACGGTGACCGGTGACGCCTTTGGTGATGGGCCGGTGACGCAGTCGGAGATCGGCAGCTATCAAGGAGATGTGCGGGCGGTGGGGCGCGGCTTTGTGAACTCGCATAACGTGAAGCGCGGTGGAGAGGTCTCACGCAATGACAAGCTGACCGGGCGCATGTTGAGTCCGACTTTCACGGTGACGAAGAAGTTCATTCATTTCCTCGTCGGTGGAGGAGCGCATGCCCGGAAGACCTGTGTGAATCTGCTGGTGGACGGCAAAGTGGTGCTTTCGGTAGCGGGCAAGAACTCCAATGCGATGGCACCCGCACGATTCGACGTCGCTGGCTTCAAGGGCAAAACGGCGCAGCTTGAGATCGTGGACATGGAGAAACGCGGCTGGGGTAACATCGGAGTGGACCACATCGTATTCTCGGACCGGGAGAGTTTCTTCGACCAGAATAACCAGCCAGTGACGAACGAGGATGCGGTGGCCACATTAGCGATGAGTCGCGGCCTGGAGATGGAATCGCTCAAGCGTTGGGTGGCGGCTTTGCAGGCAGGGTTACCGCAAGAGACGCTGACATTACGGGCAGGTGAGGTCGAGTTCATGCGAGCAGGAGCAGACTTGCCGACAGGCTGGCAGGCGGATGGGGTGGCGTTCGATTCGCGACTGGAGAAAAGTTTGGGGTTTGTCCCGGGAGCGGATGAAGTCGATCCCGTGGCGCGATTGGTTGAGCCGGGAGCGTGCAACAGCGCGCTGGGATCGAAACGGTTGCAAGGCGCCTTGCGGTCAGCGTCGTTTGTCATCGACAAGAACTTCATCCACCTGCTCGCCGGGGGTGAGGATGCGCGCATCAATATCGTGATCGATGGTTTCACCATCATCCGCAATCCCATCTACGGACAGCTCAAGCAACCGATCAACTCCCCGGAGGCACGCTGGGTGGCGGTGGATGTGAGCATGTGGAAAGGTCGCCGCGCGTATCTGGAACTGATGGATCGCACGGCTGCGGATCCGGCAGATACTTATAAGCCCGGAGGTTATAGCCGGGAGGCCTGGCTCTCGCTGGAACGGGTGGTGTTTTCGGATGAGCGCCAGTTGCTGAAGTCCCAGGACAAAGGAATGGATCTTTCGACGATGGATGCGACGGCTTTGAGTGGGAAACTAGCGGGGGCGCTCACGGGTTGGCTGAAGAGTGAAACTCTGACCAAGGAACAGAACAGCCTCTTGCACTGGCTGGTATCAAACCGATTGATCGACTGGATAACGAGTGGTGATGCGACGCTGGCCAACTTGTTCAAACAGCACAAGCTCGTGGAGAAAACCATCGAGGATGTGGTGACTGTTCCCGCGATGACGGAAGGCACGCCCTATAATGAACAGGTATTCCTGCGCGGCAGTCCGCGGCGTCTGGGTGAAGTGGTGCAGCGGCGGAATCTCGAAGCTTTGGGTGGTGGTGAGAGCGCGATCTTTGATGAAGGCAGCGGGCGTTTGCGGCTGGCTGAGGAATGGACTTCGCCCGCCAATCCCTTGCTGGCGCGGGTGCTGGTGAACAAGCTGTGGCATCACCTGATGGGGCGGGGCATCGTGCCGACGGTGGATAATTTCGGGGTGTTAGGTCAAACGCCTTCGCACCCTGAATTGCTGGACTGGCTCGCGGATGATTTCCGCACGCATGGCTGGTCGGTGAAGCGGATGATCAAAGAGATCGTGCTTTCGCGGACCTATCAGATGGCGTCACAACCGGATGATGCAGTGGCGGAGGCGAAGGATACGAATAACATTCTGTGGCATCGCGCGAACGTGAAGCGGCTCGAGGGGGAAGCCATTCGCGATGCGGTGCTGGCGGTTTCCGGTCGGCTCGACAAGACGCTCTATGGTCCCTCGGTGCCGATCCATCTGACCGAGTTCATGGATGGACGCGGTCGTCCGGGGCGCAATGGCCCGTTGGATGGAGATGGCCGTCGTAGCTTGTATGTGGAGATACGGCGCAACTTCCTCTCACCCATGATGCAGGCATTCGATGCGCCCAATGCGGCCACTACGGTAGGGCGACGGACGGTCTCAAATGTGCCGGCGCAGGCGCTCATCATGATGAACGATCCCTTTGTGGTGCAGCAGGCGAAGCTTTGGGCGGAGCGCTTATTGAAGCAGGACATGAGTGCAGAGACGCGAGTAGGGCGGATCTATGAAGCGGCTTTCGGCAGACCGGTGACGGATACGGAACGAGCGGAGGCATTGACGTTCTTGAAACAGCAGGGTGCGGAGTATGGATTGAGCGGTGAAGCGTGGCAGAAGGACGCCCGGGTTTGGGCGGACTTTTGTCATGTGATCTTTAACGTGAAGGAATTTGTGTTTGTGAACTGAGGCCGGTTGTTTTGCAGGTCGGAAGGTGGAATTTTGTGTGGATGTATTGAGATGCAGTGAGATGCAAGGCTAACGCAGGAAGTAAATTGAACGCAGGATAGGGCCAATGACGGAGTAAGATTATGGCACATTGTGGCAGATATGCAGCGAGGCCGATGACGCGGCGCGAGATGCTCGCGCGGTGTGCGAATGGCTTTGGCGCGGTGGCGTTATCGGCGCTGCTGGGTGACAAGGCGTTTGGCGGAACAGCGAAGGGAGGAGCCCTTGCGCCGCATTTCAAGGCGCGCGCAAAAAATGTGATCTTCCTCTACATGGACGGCGGACCGTCGCAGGTCGATACGTTTGATCCGAAGCCGCGTCTACAGGCGGAGAGCGGGCAGCCGTTCAAGATGAAGATGGAGCCCACGCAGTTCAACGACAACGGCAACACGCTGGGCAGTCCATGGGAATTCAAGCAACACGGTCGCAGCGGAATTCCGGTGAGTTCGCTCTTTCCGCACGTGTCACAGCATGTGGATGACCTGTGCGTGATCCGTTCGCTGACCTCCGAATTTTCCGAGCACACGAACGCGAATTACTTCCTGCACACGGGACTGGGGCTGGCGGGGCGGCCGAGCATGGGTGCGTGGGTGAATTACGGTCTGGGCACGGAGAACCAGAATCTGCCAGGCTTTGTGGTGTTAAATGGTGGGCTCATCCCGCCCGGTGGTTTGGAGAACTTTGGGAATGGGTTTCTCCCGGCGACTTATCAGGGATCCATCTTTCGCGCGGCGGACAAGCCGGTGGCGAATATCGTGCCGACTGAGGCTACTCCCAAGCTGCAGCAGAACAAACTGGCACTGTTGCGGCAATTGGATGGGCAAGTGGTGGAGCACATGGGCAAGCTGGACCCGATCGAATCGGCCATCTCGAACTACGAACTGGCCTTCCGCATGCAAGCGGCGGTGCCGGAGCTAATGGAGTTGAATCGAGAGAGCGAGACACTGAAGAAACTTTACGGCTTTGATCATCCTTTTGAGCAGACACGCATTTTTGCGCGGCAATGTCTGGTGGCACGACGATTGATCGAGCGTGGCGTGCGGTTCATCGAGTTGACTTGCCCGAAGGTGGCGGGGGATCGCTGGGATCAGCACAGCAACCTGAAGGATGGGCACGAGAACAATTGTCGTGCTGTAGACCAGCCGATCGGCGCGTTGTTGCATGATTTGAAAGCACGCGGATTGCTGAGTGAGACGCTGGTGATCTGGGCGGGCGAGTTCGGTCGCACGCCTTTCGCGCAAGGGACGAACGGGCGCGATCATAATCCGTTCGGGTTCACCATCTGGATGGCGGGTGGCGGCGTGAAAGGCGGCATGACTTACGGCGCGACGGATGAGTACGGCTACAAGGCGGTGGAGAACAAGCTGGAGATGTATGACATGCACGCGACGATGCTGCATCTGCTGGGGCTGGATCACACGCGGGTGACGTATCGGTTTGGCGGACGCGACATGCGGCTCACGGATGTGCACGGGCATGTGGTGAAGGAGATATTGGTATAATGACCAATGACGAAATCCGAATGACGAAGGAATGAGCAATGACCAAGGGATGTGGAGGATATGGAAATGAATAACAAAGGATTTGATCTGACGGGGCGGGTGGCATTGGTGACCGGTAGTACGACGGGATTGGGCAAAGCTATGGCAATCGCGCTGGGCAAAGCCGGGGCCAAGGTGGCGCTGAATTATGCGAACAACCAGGCGCGGGCGGAGAAGGCTTTGACAGAGTTCAAGGCGGCGGGTTGCGAAGGGGCTTTGTTCCGTGGGAGTGTGGTGGATGAGGCCGAGGTGAAGCGGTTGGTGGACGAGGTGGCGAAGACGCTGGGGCCGATCGATATCCTCGTCTTCAACGCGACCCCGGATCAACCGCAGAAACCGATCGAGGAGTATGACTGGGCGTTTTACCAGTCCATGCTGGATTTCTTCATCAAGAGCCCGTTCCTGCTCACGCGCGCGTGCTTGCCGCATCTGAAGCAGCAGAAGTGGGGGCGTATCATCAATATCGGTTCAGAGGTGGTATCGCGCGGTGTCCCGAACTTCAGTGCCTATGTGGCGGCGAAGGGCGGTCAGAACGGTTGGACGCGTAGCATGTCCGGTGAACTCGCGCCTCACGGCATCACAGTGAACATGATCGCGCCCGGCTGGATACCGGTGGAACGGCACGACAAGGACCCGCAGGAATTGAAGGACGGATATCGTGCGCTCATCCCGGCGAATCGCTGGGGCCTGCCAGAAGATTTGGGCGGGGCGGTGGTGTTTCTGGCGAGTGACGCGGCGTCATTCATCACGGGGCAAAACCTGCATGTGAACGGGGGGATGACGGTGGCGTGATGCCCGGATGTTTCTTAGTCGCCAAATGAAGCTGAATTTAATAAATCAAACAGTAATGAAATCACCGAAGTTTTTCCTTGGGGCATTGGCGTTGGCTTGTGGGCTGGTCTTGAGCGCTTGCAAACCTGGCGAACCGGCATCTTCTTCCGGTGGCAACGCGGCACAACCGGCTGGCAAGAAATACAAGATCGCTTTTATCAGCAACGGCGTGGCGTCGTTCTGGACCATTTGCGAAGCAGGTGTGAAGGCGGCCGGTGCGGATCTCGGCGTGGATGCTTCCATGCACATGCCGGCGCAAGGTATCGGTGACCAGAAGCGGATTGTGGAGGATCTGCTTACACGTGGCATCGATGGCATCTCCATCAGCCCCATCGACGCGGACAACCAGACCGAACTGCTGAACAAGGCCGCAGAGCACACCAAGCTTATCACGGC
>CAZRGY010000218.1:0-2869 GCA_964599715.1 uncultured Verrucomicrobiota bacterium
TCCGGCGCGTAGAATCGAACAACCCAGTCATTCTGTTGGATGAGATAGACAAGGTCGGCTCCGATTTCCGAGGCGATCCTGCTTCAGCCTTGCTCGAGGTGCTGGACCCGCAGCAGAACAGCACGTTCACCGATCATTATCTCGACCTGCCGTTCGACCTCTCCAAGGTGATGTTCATCACCACCGCGAACTGGATGGACCCGGTGCATCCGGCTTTGCGTGACCGCTTGGAGATCATCGAACTGCCCAGCTACACGCTCTCTGAGAAGATCCAGATCGCCCGGCGTCACCTCATTCCCCGCCAGTTGGAGGAACATGGAGTGAAGCCCAAGCTGGTGAAGATGCCGGACACCACCATCGCGAGGTTGATCCAGGACTACACCCGTGAAGCTGGTCTGCGTCAACTGGAGCGCGAGATCGCTGCCCTCGTCCGTAAAGCCGCACGCAAGTATGCCGAGGAACAGGTGAAGCATCCTCCGCTCGTCATCAAAGCGGCGGATTTGCACGACTATTTGGGCATCGCACGGTTTCATCAGGAAACGGCGGAGAATATTTCTGAATGCGGCATCGCCACCGGTCTGGCTTGGACGCCTGTGGGCGGCAGCATTCTTTTCATTGAAGCCACCAAAATGCCCGGCAAAGGTGCGCTCATCCTCACCGGCTCACTCGGTGATGTGATGAAGGAAAGCGCCCAGACCGCGCTCAGTTATCTCCGCAGCCAATCTAACTCTTTAGGGATCCCCCTGACTGAATTGGAGAAGACCGACATCCATATCCACGTCCCGGCAGGAGCTACGCCCAAAGACGGGCCCAGTGCTGGCATCACCATGGCGATGGCCCTGGCCTCGCTCTTCTCCGGGCGCCGTGTCCGCTCGGATGTCGCCATGACTGGTGAGATCAGCTTGCGTGGCCGGGTGCTGCCCGTGGGCGGTATCAAAGAGAAGGTGCTCGCCGCCTCCCGCTCCCGCATCAAGGAACTGATTTTGCCTGAACTGAACCAGAAGGATTGGTCTGAAGTTCCGGAGGAAGTGCGTGAACGCATGAAGGTTCACTTCGTCCGCCATATCGCTGACGCCCTGCCCTTCGCCCTGCGCAACAAATGAAGATATTTCGTTCATATATCTTCGCCCTGCTCTGTTGTCTCGTCGCGATAAGCGCCCAGGCGGAGCCGGATAAAACGGTGTTGGAAGGCCGTGCTTTGGCGGAAGAGCTTTGCGCTCTGGCTCCCATCCGTGATTCATCCATGACGGCAACCCTCTATATCCGTCGTGACCGCAAAACGGAAGTCAGCGTGCCGATCGAGATGAAACTGATCAAAGATGAGCACGGCTGGAAAAGCATCTACCAGACACGCAGCACCAATGCCGCCGAGATGGTTGCCCTCACCATCATTCAGGCGCCCGGCAGTATGAACAGCTATGAACTTCTCAGCGGCACTAATGAGAAGCCCCGGGAGATCGCTCATAACACCACAGGCATTCCTTTTGCCGGGTCAGATTTCTGGATCAGCGATCTCGGCTTGGAATTTTTCCGGTGGAAAGACCAACGCGTGACCAAACACGAACTGCGACGCAGTCAGGCCTGTTTTGTGTTGGAGAGCAAAAACACAAATCCCCAGCCTGGCACTTATGCCAAGGTCATCTCTTGGATCGACAAGGACACCTTGGGCATCGTCCGCGCTGAAGCCTACGACCAGCAAGGCAAGCTGATGAAGATCTTCCTCCCTACCAAGGTGAAGAAAGTGGATGGCCACTATCAGATCAAAGAAGTGGAGATGCGCAATGAACAGACCGGCTTGAAGTCCCGGCTGGAATTTGACCTCGAGACCGAGTAGGCGAAAAGTCAGTTCACCTTGACCGGTGTTTCCGGCGGCAGTTCAGCGATCCGCTTCTCCACACTCTCCTTCAACGCCGGCACCTTCTCGATCAACCGCTCGTAGAACTTGATGGCCTGTTCCCGCCGGTTGAGCTTGAGCAACAAGGTCGCTCCATCCAACCCGGCCTGCTCCGTGACAAACGGCGACAGCTCCTCCCCTTCGCGCAAGCCCGTCCCATACATCACATTCTCATAATGCCCGAGCGCGGCGAGCCATAGGTTGTTTCTCTCCTCTTCCGTCAACTGCGCTTGCTTCGCCATCTGTTCGTTCACCTTCGCCATACCGATCTCCGCCAGCGCACGCGTCTCGACAGAGGCCAGTGGCGACTCGATCGCCTTGCTGTAACACTCCAAGGCATCGTTGTAGCGGTTCGGATCTTGGGTCGCGTATTGCAGATGACAGTTGGCGATCTTGCTCCAGGCCAACGGCACAAGTGGGCTTTCCTTAAAGAACTTGGGAATCAATTCATAGGCATTGATCGCTTCGCCAAAACGGTCCATCGGTTTGATTGGATCAATATTCGGATCGGCCAGAAACGTATCACCCAATGCGAAATAGGCTTGGGCCACGAGTTGGGTGGAGATGGTGGAATTGACCATTTGCGGCGGACCATTGGTGATGAGCCACCGGAAATATCCTTCCGCTTGATTATAGAGCTGGCTGGAAAAGGCCGCACGTCCGGCCATCAAACGGGCCCGATGACTCAACTCCCCGGGTGGCTGGTTCGTGTTTTGAAACACCAACTGGTAGTGGATATCCGCCTTCTGGAAATCCTTCTGCCGCTCGAAATGTTCCGCGAGCCAAAAGTGCGCCTGTGGCACTAGGGCGTTGGTCGCGTACTCGCTCACAAAATTGGTGTAAGTATTGAAAGCCGTCTTTTCGTCACCCGCCTTGAAGTGCAGCCATCCCAAATCAAAGACGGCCCGCGGCCGGGCCACGTCATTGGTGAAGCGCTCCAGCCATTTCGAGTAGATGCCGATCGCCTCAGTCCAG
>CAZRGY010000218.1:2879-7151 GCA_964599715.1 uncultured Verrucomicrobiota bacterium
TCTCGGATGCCTTGGGTGAGTTTGGAAACCGGCGCAAGAAATCATCCAACAAACGCCGTGCATCCTCAACCTGACCCGCCTTCCCGAGTGACTGCCCCACTAGCAGTAAACTGTTCTCGCTGAAATAACGGTCCGGAAACCACTCCAGCAAACGCTCCAAGGCAAACGTGGCCACCTCGAGCCGCTCCAACCGCACCCCCGCCCGCACCAGTTGATACAAGGCCTGATCGAGCAATCCATCCCGCACTTTTGGCACGCCCCGGTATTGCTCCACGAGCGCGCTGTAATTGGCCACTGCACCCTCCAAATCATCACGTTGGAACTGCGTATCCGCCAATTTGAAGAGCGCAATCGCCTGGTCATTCCCCTCGGGCAACGTATCTGCCGCCAGCTTGAAATCGCTTTGAGCCGCTTCCGTCATCCCCATCTCCCAGCCATACCATCCGCGCCCCAGATAGGCCCGGCCGGTGATGTTGCTGATGGCGGTGTTAGTCAGCGCAGCATCAAACTGCACCTTGGCCAACTGGAGCAGATTGGTGTCTACCGTTGGTGGCTGGGCGGATTTCAGCCGGTAAAAATCTTTGAGATTCAACTCACCCAAGGTCAATCGCACCAAGCCTTGCGCCGGGTCGTTCGGATTCGTCCGCAGAAACTCCGTCAATTGCGTCCGAGCCTGTTCCGTATTCCCCTTCGCAGTAGCTAGGGAGATGACCGCAAATAAAGCCTGTCGGCGGCGCGCGGGCGGAGTGCTTTCCGAGAGATTGGTCTGCCATACCTCCAGTGCCGCATCGAGCTGTTGCAAGTCCTGCAATAACTCCGCACGCAGTGCCACGGATTCCGCGATAAGCTCGGCCTGCCCCAAGGTCCGTGCCTGTGCCAGGAGACCAGTGGCCGTCTGGGCAGCTTCCTCCAGATTTCCTTGCTGACGCTGTACCCGCACCAGCAATTGTGCCCGCTGCCAGTTTTGTTCCGGCGGCAAAGTCTGCTCTGACAGAATGGCCAAGGTTTTCTCCGCCGTCGCCAGATCCTTCTTCTCCAACAATGCCTCCACCAACAATAACCGGCTCCGCACCACGAATTGGTTGGCCGGTTGTTTCTCCGCGAGTGCCGGAAAAGGACGGTTGCTCCCGGTCAAAGCTTCCACCAGTCCATTCCAGTCTTTCTCTTTGAAATGAGCCAGTGCCTCCCAATACAAAGCCTCAGCCAGAAAGGCGGATTTGGGATACTCCTTCGCCAATGCCCGCCAGCTCTTGGCTGATTCCCCAAACTGTCCCAGTTCCCATTGGGCGCGTGCCTTCAGGTAGTTCAACCGGTCAGCCGAAGTGAGCGCCCGGGCTTGATACATATCCACCGTCTTCACCACCTCATCAAACCGTTTCAACTCATACAAAGCCTCGCCCAGACTTACCGCCGCTTCAGCCAAACGCGTAGAGTTGGGGAATTTTTGCAGATAGAGACTGAATTCTCCCGCCGCCCGTTCGTAGGCCTTGTCCTGTAATGCCTCGCTTGCCGCCCGGAAAAGATTGCGCGCCTCTGCGGTGTCCGCCGCTTTGGCCGGAACCGTCAGCAGCACCCATCCCAGCAGGCCATAAACCAGCCAGCGCGCTTTACTTTTCCATACTTTCGACATCCGATTCAGCATTCGTCTGGAACCTCGCGAATTCAAGTGAGTTTCTTATTCATGCCGCAGTCAAATTCGCCGACTCAGGCAGCAATCGCTTCAAAAATCGTCCCGTCTGGCTGGCTTCACAAGCGGCGATCACTTCCGGCGGCCCTTCGGCCACGATGGTGCCCCCGCCCTTTCCGCCTTCCGGGCCCAAGTCGATCAGCCAGTCCGCGCACTTGATGACATCCAAGTTATGCTCGATGACCAGCAGCGTATTCCCCGAGGCCCGCAGTTTGAACAGCACCTCCAGTAGCTTCGCCACATCATGGAAGTGCAGCCCCGTCGTCGGCTCATCCAAGATATACAGCGTGCGTCCGGTCGCCTTACGACTTAGCTCGGCCGCCAGCTTGATGCGTTGTGCCTCGCCACCGCTCAACGTCGTCGCCTGTTGGCCCAATCGCACATAGCCCAACCCCACCTCCGCCAGTGTCTGGCAGATGTCCAGCAACTGCGGCACCGCCCGGAAAAAATTCACTCCCTCATCCACCGTCAGGTTCAGCACATCCGCTATGTTCAATCCTTTGTAAGTGATCTCCAGCGTCTCACGATTGTAGCGCTTGCCCGCACAGGCCTCACAGGTCACATACACCGCCGGCAGGAAGTGCATCTCGATCTCCAGCAAGCCGTCACCCTGGCATTTCTCACAACGCCCACCCTTCACGTTGAAGCTGAACCGCCCGGCATTGTATCCGCGGATTTTCGAGGACGGCAACTTGGCGAACAGGTCTCGGATATGGTTGAACATTCCGGTATAGGTCGCCGGGTTGCTCCGGGGCGTGCGCCCGATCGGGGCTTGGTCAATGACGATAACCTTATCGATCTGCTCCACGCCACGCAGTTCGCGATGCGCTCCCGGGCGTTCCTTGGAACCATGCAGCTTGCGGAACAATGCCCGCCGCAAGATATCATCCACCAAGGTGCTCTTGCCGGAACCGGACACGCCCGTGACACAAGTCAGGGTGCCATATGGGATGCGCGCATCCACATTCTTCAAGTTGTTCTCGGTCGCCCCGAAGATTTCCAGCCAGCCCCGGTTGAAATCCGCCCCCAGACGTTTCCTCGGCACCGGGATGGTCATATCCCCTTTCAGATAACGCCCGGTGAGTGATTTGCTGTTGGCCATCACTTCCTCGGGTGTACCTTGCGCCACGATCTCGCCTCCATGCACCCCGGCACCCGGGCCGAGATCCAGCACGTAATCCGCCTGTCGGATGGTGTCTTCATCATGCTCCACCACGATGACGGAATTCCCCAGATCCCGCAGCCCTATCAAGGTATTGAGCAAACGCTCATTGTCCCGTTGATGCAGCCCGATGCTCGGCTCATCCAAGATATACAACACACCTACCAATCCCGCCCCGATCTGTGTGGCCAACCGGATGCGTTGGGCCTCACCACCACTCAATGTCCCGCTCTCACGGTCCAGTGTGAGATATCCCAACCCCACATTCCGCAAAAAGCCCAACCGCGACCGTATCTCCCGGATGACGTCCTCGGCGATCTGCTGCTGGAATTCCGTGAGCTTTAGTCCGGCAAAAAACTCCTCCGCATCATCCACGGAGAGGGCACACACATCCATTATGGACAGGCCCGGTGCCGGCGGGGGCAGCTTGTGCTTCTTATATTTCTTGGAGGCTTTCTCGCCGCCCAAGGTCACCGCCAATATCTCCGGCTTCAACCGTCGCGCAGCACAGGCATCGCAATGCTGCGGGCTCATGAAAGCCTTCAGCCGGTTACGCGTGAACTCGCTCTCGCTCTCCTGATAGAGGCGCTCCATGTTTTTGAGCACCCCTTCAAACGGCTTGTTAACATGACTCGCCTTACCAGCGCGCCAGAATTGGAAATGCACTTCCGTCTCACCGGTGCCGTGCAAGAGAGCCTGTTTGAAGGGTTCCGGCAGGTTCTTATATGGCGTCTCCATATCCACGCCAAACTGAGCCGCCAGCCCTTTCAACAACGCCTTGTAATACACCACCATGCGCTTACCTCCACGCCGCCAAGGCAAGACCGCACCGCCTTCCAATGATTTATCCCCGTCGGGAATCACCAAGCCTTCATCAAATACCATCTTCTGCCCCAGGCCATGACAGACAGGGCACGCCCCAAACGGTGCATTGAAGGAAAAATGTTTCGGCGTAAGGCTTTCGTAGCTCTTGCCCGTGGCCTGGCTGAACATGCGGGTGGAGTGCAGCACTTCCTCCCATTTGTCCGGTGCATCCGTAGATTGCTGATGCAGCACCAACATCTGCCCGTCACCCCAGCGCAAAGCCGTCTCCACGGAATCACCCAGGCGCACCCGCACTTTGTCATCCATCACCAGACGGTCCACCACCACTTCGATGTTATGCCGCTTGGCCGCTTCCAGTCGCGGTTTGGTCGTCGCTCCCAGGTCGATGATCTCGCCATCCACTCGGGCCCGCACAAAGCCTTCCCGCGCCAAACGTTCCAGCACATCGCGGTATTCTCCCTTGGCGGACTGCACGACCGGAGCCAACAACATCAGTCGCGTCCGCGCGGGTAATTCCATGATGCGGTCGATGATCTCCGTGCTGCTTTGGGAACGGATGGGTTCACCCGTATCCGGGCAATGCGGCTGGCCCACATGC
>CAZRGY010000219.1:0-7148 GCA_964599715.1 uncultured Verrucomicrobiota bacterium
CTTGCGTTCCGCCTTTTGGACATACAGCGGATAGACCTTGGCGAACTTCATCGCGTAAATCTTGTGTGCGGGCATCGTCGTTCCGGAGTCAGATTTAGTTAATCAGCGTAGGATGCTTAAAGTCATGTCATGCTCCGGCTTGAAGATCCTTTATCGGATCATATCCGGAATCATGCGGCAGGCAAAAAAGCATGATTCCACCCATGATTCCTTCCCAGTGACCGCCTAGCGATACGACCCTCTCCCGAACTCGTTTGATACTCTCCGATTCAATTTGTTCTGGAGATAAAATCACATCATATACGACCCAGCCACCTGCCTCGATAAGTTGGATAAATCGATATCCACCTTCCGGTAGCCGTTCAGCTTCAATCACGTCGCCAAAGCTAACTGATTCCACCAAGATGGGGACACTCCGCACACAAAACCGTTGTTCCCCCAAAGGCTCAAGCGTCATGGTAAGCGAGATCCCTTCTTCAGGGAAATCCACCTCGATATCGATCCATTCCAATTTATGTTCCGGCTGCATCAAACCACCTTGCTGTAACTTTTAAAACAATCTGACTGACCGCTTATCTGTTACTTCTTACCGTTCACACGCAAATCCAGGCACACCATCTCAACCGCATTCCGCACGAGCAGTTTCCCTTCGGACATAGCCGGGTGATTCCACGTCTTGCCGTTGAGAAGCGGCACGCGGGCGAGCTCGGTCCATTTGTCCGGCGTGGCTTTGACCAGGGCGAGATCGCCATTGCCGGCGAGCACGATGAGGTGTCCGTTGGCCAGCATGATCTGGCCGTAGTCGTAGCGGCCATCTTTCCAAACCCGCTGCCCGGTCTGCGCGTCTAAACACACCAAGATGTTTTCATCCAAGCCATACACATGGCCCTCGTGAAAAACGGAGCTGGTGAATTTGTTCTTCAGGAATTTGTTCCTCCAAAGTTCCTTGGCGGTGAACTTGTCGCCATCTTTGCTGATCTGAAGGGCAATGGAGCCGGTGCCGTAACCCGCCGAAAGCATGAACCGGTCTTCACCCAGCAATACCGGCTGGGCGATGGCATTCTCATAACTCACCACCCAAGGATATTCCCATAGCAACGCGCCATCTTCCACGGCCACGCCTTTCACGCGCGTGGCGGAGATCACGATCATCTGGCGCTGCCCACCGAACTCCACCATCACCGGCGAGGTGTAGGCAGTCTTGTCATCCTGCGCGTGCCAGATGACGTCCCCGGTGTCCTTGTGATACGCCGCGACGGACCACCCATTCTCGCCACCCGGCAGGAGGATGACTTTTTCATCCACGATGAGCGGCGAATACGCCGTGCCGAACATCAGCACGGAAGATTTCGCATCATGAAAAACATTCCGTTCCCAAAGCACCTTGCCCGTAAGCGCATCGAGGCAAAAGAAGTCACCCATGCCACCAAGTGAATACACTTTGCCCGCATGCCAGGTGGGGGTGGCGCGGGGGCCTTCGCCGCCCATGCTCTCCTCGAACTTGGCCTTATAACTGTGCGCCCATACTTCGCGCCCGGTCTGCATATCATAGGCCGCGATGACCTCCAGTTCCCGCCTTTGTTCGATGGTGTAGGCGATCCCATTCGCGATGGAAAACGAAGCGTAACCACCCCCGATCGGTTGACGCCAAAGCACCTTGGGGCCACCGGCTGGCCAGTCCGTCAGGATGGGTTGCTCGGTGTAATGCCCATCACGCTTGGGTCCGCGAAAACCCGTCCAGTAGGTCGAGCCCGTGCGCGTCTCCACATCGATCGGCGCAGCGTTCGCCTGGGCGGCGCGATTCCGCTCCACGGCGTCGTAATCCGGCAAGGTCACCTTGCGGGTGAGCTTTGGCGGGAAACCGCCCTGCCATTCCACATGGAGCACATTCAGCTTGGCCAACAGGGTCAGGATGAGGGCCAGATACACCACGGAGTAGAGGGCGATGCCGAGAGTGCCGAAAAGTTTTCGAAAAAGGGAAACCGGCTCACGCCACAAGAGCACGAGTCCCGCTGGGGGAAACAACCATGTAGCCAGCCTTAACCTAAGCGGGCGCGCCTGCTTGCTGGACGAGGAGTCGTTCAAAGTTATCGATATTCTGACCTGACAGACCAAACATTCTATGCCAAGGTCAGCACTGAGATAACGTAGATTTCTGGAGATGCAAACCACAAACCATACTTTCCAACATGCCTCAGATAGCGCGAAGTCCCGGGGGACCTCCGGCATCGTTGGTGGTATCTTTCGGGTCTATACCGAGGAGGAAAAAGCAACTGCGCGAGAAAAATTCACCGCTGAAGTGACCGCGGAGTTCGCTGGAAAGCTCGAAAACGTTACGGGATGGCGAAAGCGGTGGCTGGAGTGGCGCATGAAGCGAGTGATCGATTCGCGAACCCGCCGCTTTCTCTACGGAGGAATTTAAGCACTGATGTGATGTCTAGTCGTAAAATTACCCGACGCAATTGGGCGGTCGTAGGTATTATTGGAGTGTCCGCAATGTTGCTGGGTTTTAGCGGGCTGGCTAAACGCGTCTTCTCTGCAGCCTACCAACAAGCCAAAGGCAAAGCTTCCATAGCTGACCGCCTTGCCCAATACGGCCCAGCCGCACGTGCCCGACTGAAACCGCGCTTCGACGCCATCGGCGTCGCCTATCCGCCCAAGAAGATCATCCTCGTCGGCCTCAAGCAGGAACGTCAGTTGGAGGTTTGGGTCTCAGGTAATGGCAAGCAGTTCAAGCGTCTGCACACTTACCCGATCTTAGGAGCCAGTGGCGTGCTGGGCCCCAAGCTCCGCGAAGGGGATCGACAGGTGCCGGAAGGGCTCTACCGGGTGGAGCTGCTGAACCCGAACAGCCTGTATCATCTTTCACTGCGCGTGAACTACCCCAATGAGTTCGACCTGAAACACGCCCGGGCAGAAGGCCGAACAGAACCCGGCAGCGACATCATGATCCACGGCAAGACGGCCTCCATCGGTTGTCTCGCCATGGGCGATCCTGCCATCGAAGAGATCTTCGTCCTCGCCGCCGAGACCGGCATCAAGAACATTGAGATCATCATTTCGCCCATCGATTTCCGGAAACGCCCTTTACCCAAGCCGGACCGCCGATTGCCCGCATGGACCAAGGAACTCTACCGGGATATACAAGATCAGCTGAAAATATTATCACCCTGAAACCATTGTAGAAAAACGGCTTACAGAAATCACTGTCCAAAATCAGGAGCAAAAACGTGAGTTTCCCTTTCGCTGGCTGTCCAAATTATCTGACAGCACGCAAATGGAAAAGACACCGACAAACCCACGGAGACTATCGATATTCATCGGTTTTGCCTTGGCCGCTCTGCTGGGAGCGGGTTTGGCGATGTTCTGGCAGGAACATAGGATGCAGACTCAAGCCGAGCAGTTTCTAAAAACGCAGGAAGCCTTGCGGCTGGCGGATGAGACCTTGGCCATAAGTCGCGAGACGAACTTGAAGCTGCAAGCCCGGCTGGCGGAATTGTCCGCCACCAACCAAGCCGCCATGCCCCCAGAGCCAGCATCCCCTCCCCCAGCATCGCTCGCGGAACCCGAACTTACTATTGCTGCAGAGCCCAAGCTCGCGCGTTGGACGGCGGCTGAATCCGCCCACTATCAAGCGCAAGTGTCGGCTCCGTCCGTTCAGCATGTCACCAATGGGAAGCTGGAGCGCAAGATCATCAGCTTTGCAAAATTACCTGCCGCCGACGGGCACACATTGATGACCGCCGCCGAGTATCGTGGCTCCATCGGTGACCGGCTGATGTTCAGCTCCGCTGGTGCGGCCGCACGCACTTTTGAATACACAGAACTTCATCCGGGAGTGCTCGCCCACCTGTCTTTGGAGCCAGCCGAACTGGCGGCTCAACAGGCTGCGCTGGATGAGAAGAAGAGTCAGGCTGAATACGCCGCCCAAAAGGCCCGTGAAGCCAAGGCCGCCGCCGAAAAGAAATATCAGGAAGCGCTTCATGCCGCACGCATCGTTCAAAGTCGCATCGATGCCGATCGCAAAAAGGCAGCCTTCGAGGAAAACCTTCGCCTCCAAGCCCTGGAAACTGAGCGCATGAAAGCAGAAGCGGCCATGCTGCAAGCCGAAGCTGCCATGGAAAAAGCCCGCAACCCACAACCTGTGCTGCTATTTGACGCCAAGCACATGGGGCTGGCTCCCTTGGTAAATCCGCAGACCAAATAAGTCATGGAGTCGCCAGCAAAATCCAGACGCCGGATTGCAATCGCTCTTGTAGTCTTATTGTTTCTCCTGCTGCTCTGCCTGTTGTATCAGCCCAAGTCCATTCCGGAAGTAGACCTTGCCCAGCGGCGGGCATTGCTGGATGAAGCCGTCCGTCAGCATGATGAAATTCCCGCCCCTGTGCCAACTGCCCAACCGCTCTCTCCAATAGATGAGGAACCGGTTGCCGCGATCGGCCAACCAGAGCCAGCCAGCCCACCAGTCTTGCTCAAGCAACCAGCACCAGCTCAGGACACTTACATGGAAGAGGTTCACCGTTATCTGCGCCAATTGGAACTGAGACATTATGATGATATGACCCGACGCAAAGAGGATTTCGATCAGCGGATAAAGGCTGAAGAAAACCAGATTGCCGGGCAGTGGGCACAATTGGAAAATTTCCAAGCGCCGCGTCCGCGGGTCATCCTCTCAGACGCCGTCAAGAAACGCATGACCTACTGCATCCGTTGCCATGACAAAAAGGATTCGCGAGATTTGGCCGAGTTCTTTGCCCGGGCAGATGATTTTCACTAAGCCATTCAGACCTGCCGCCACGGCCATTTCGCGCTGTTGCTTCTTCAGTCCATTTATGGAACTCTCCCCGCCAGCAAGAGACAAAGCTTATGTTAGGCTTCTTCAAAAAGAACAAGATCAAGGCCTTGGTGGTGGTGGATGTGCAGAATGATTTCGTGCCCGGTGGCGCCCTCGCGGTACCGAAAGGCGATGAAGTCGTCCCCGTCATCAACAAGCTGCTGCCCGATTACGAACTCGTCGTCGCGACCAAGGATTGGCATCCCAAGGGCCACATCAGCTTTGCCTCCCGTCATCCCGGCAGTTCCGTGGGGGATCGTGTGGATGTGGACTCTGGCAGCCAGCGAGTTTGGCCGGACCACTGCGTTCAAGGCACCCCGGGAGCGGAATTCGCCAAAGGGCTGACCACGAACAAATTCGCCAAGGTCTTCGAAAAGGGTATCGACCCGAATGTGGACAGCTACAGCGCCCTCTTCGACAACGACCAGTGCCGCGCCACCGGTCTCGAAGACTGGTTGAAGAAGAACAAGGTGGAAGAAGTTTACATCGTCGGTCTGGCCACCGATTACACTGTGAAGTATACCGCCTTGGATTGCGCCAAGGCCGGCTTCAAAACCTATGTCATCAAGGATGGTTGCCGCGCGGTGAACATGACTGCCGGCGATGAAGATCGCGCCCTGAAGGAGATGCAGACCGCCGGAGTGACGGTGAAGTAAGCGAAGATCAGTTCAGGATTTACCAAAGCTCCAAGGCTTGCCTTGGAGCTTTTCTTTTTTGTCCGCCCGATGGCATTCGCTTGACGCAAGTCAAGTTACGTTACTTGTTCCACGGCATAAGCTTCAAAAAAGCCGCCATTTTTCTTTCCCAACCCGCGCTTGCTTTCCATTTCCTGAAAGCCCATGCTCACCCTGTTTTTTCGCCCAGTGCGGCACACTCCGCCGGGCGTTCACGTTTTAACATGAGTAATCCGTTGGAATCCGAGTTCAACCTCGAACAGCTCGAACAGCAACTTTTGCCCGCTTGGGCCAAAGAGTCCGCCAATACGAATCGCTATGCCCATGTGCGCGGTGATGAAGAACATGGTGGCGGTCGTCGTGGCCCCCGTCGTGATGGCCCTTCCGGCCGTGGCCCTGGTGGCCCTCGTCGCGATGGTCAAGGTCGCGGCCCCGGCGGTCCTGGACCTGGTCGCGGTCCTCGTCCTGGTGGCCCAGGTGGCGGTGGCTTCGGCGGTCCTCGGAGTGATCGTGGCGATCGCCGTGGCGGTCCCCGCCGTGATGACCGGGGTGGTCGTTTCGGTGGCCAGCGCGAGGAACGTCGCGAGCCTTTGCCTCCCCTGCCCCCGCTGAATGTTTCCATTCTGCCGGAAGAAAAGGGGGTAGAGGCCCTCTCCCGTCAGATCAAGCTGACCGGTCGCGCCTATCCGTTGTTCGACATCGGCTTCCTCATCATCAAACGCCCGGAACGTTACGTCGTGCGCTTTGAATCGCAGAAGAAGTCAGACGGCACGCCAGCGCAGGCTATGTTCGTCTGCCAGTTGGATGACACGCTCTGGCTCAGCGAGCAGGACGCGATCAACCATATCCTGAGCAAGCATTTCGACACCTTTTACCAGACCGAGAAGACCGAGACCGACAAGCCGAAAGGGGTTTACACCTTCGTGGCCCAGTGCGGCATGAGCGGCGAGATCCTCGGCCCGCCCAACTACCACGACTACCAGAACAAGCTGCGCCAGTTGCATCAGGCCCGCTTCCCTCGTATGCCGTTCGAAGCCTTCAAGGCCCGGGTTCGCATCGTGAAGGACGAGGAGATCGTGAAGAAGTGGCTGGAAGACCAGAGCTGGAAGACGGAGTTCATCCCGTTGAACGTTCCGGAACCCGTGAAGCTGGCCAATAAAGAAGCCGTGGAAAAGCATTTCCGCGAGACGCATCTGGCGAACATCGTTCGTTCGGTGGACTCCCACACCATCATCGGCTCCGCCGCCCAGAACATCCCCATGGGACCGATGCGCGCGCTGTTCCGTCGCAATCTGGAAGAGCAACTGAAGTTCCCGCTCAAGCTCGTCACGAACCTGAGCCAGCAGTTTGCCGGACTCGGCCTGCAGTTCTTCAAGGTGGACAAGACCGTCACCCACGTGGCCGTCGCCCGTCCGCATTATCTGGATCTCGCGCTCACGCCGGTGTCCGACAGCATCAAGAACATCATCGAATTCATCGACAAGACGCCCAAGTGCACCCGCCGCAAGATTTACGACGCACTGGCCCCCGCCCCGACTGCGCCCGCCGCCCCGGTTGCCCCGGCTCCTGAAGCCGCTGCTGCTCCGGCCGAAGGCGAAGCCAAGCCCGCCGCCCCCGCCGCTCCGGCGGAAACGGTGCTT
>CAZRGY010000220.1:0-7130 GCA_964599715.1 uncultured Verrucomicrobiota bacterium
GGCTTTTTGTTTTTCGGGGTCTCCCGCCAGCAACTCGTTCTCATTTCCCACTGGTCTCGCCATATCAACAACCGCCGCCCAGCGCTGCTATGGAAAGATCAGTGAAAATGCGTCAGTTAGCCTTGCCGATTGTCATCGGCTTTACCGCGGCCTCTGCGACCGCCCAAACCACAACACCAGCCAAAACGGAAACCAACCGGATGGCCGAGGTGGTGGTTACCGCTACCAAGATAGCCCAGCCGATTGAGCAGACGGCCGCCGCCGTGAGTGTCATCTCCCGGCAAGACATCGAGGAAAAGAAATTCAGCAACTTGGCTGAAGCGCTGGAAGATATTCCCTCGCTCTCGGTGGTGCGTAACGGCACGCCGGGACAGGTGACCTCAGTCTTTCTGCGAGGCACGGAAAGTAATCATACCTTGCTTACGGTGGATGGCCGTCGTTTGCCTTCCAACCTTGCTGGTGGGTTTTATTACGAAAACCTTACGCTGGATAATGTGGACCGCATCGAGGTGGTGCGCTCGCCATCGTCGTCCATGTATGGCGGTGATGCAATTGGTGGTGTCATCAACGTCATCACGCGCACGGGCCGAGGATTGCAAAAGCCGGAGCACGAAATCTCCTTTGAAGGTGGTTCTTTCCATACCTTCCGCGAATCGGCGTCTAGTCGTGGGGCGACCGGTAAGTTTGATTACTCAGTGGGCTTGTCACACTCAAACGCGGAGTATCCGCGCGAGAACAATGACTTCCGCTTGAGTACGGTGCGCAGTTCGTTGGGTTACGAGGCCACAGATGATCTGTATTTCGACCTCAAGACCTCGTATCTGCAATCCTATGGAGGTTCGCCCAATACAGCGACGTTCCCGAGTTTCGGGGCGAAGCTGAAGCGTGAAGCGGTGAATATATCCCCAGGTGTCACTTGGGATTATTCCGAGATATTGCAGAGCAAACTGTATTACAGCTACGACCACCAGTTCCAGGCATCGAAGGATCCGTCCTTTCCCGCGCCGTTTGCCATCAATCGCCTGACGATTGATGCGAATCGCGTGGAGTGGCAGAACAACCTGCAACCGGCAGAGAACTGGAGGATTGTCGCGGGTATGGATTTCCAGGATACCCATGCTGGCCGCACTTCGGATGGCGTGCAGAACATTGACGAGAATCTCAGTTCCGTGGGGCTTTACGCGCAGAATCAATGGTCACCTTTGGACCGGGTGTGGATCCAGAACTCCATCCGGTATGACAAGTTCTCGGATTACAACAACGCCATCACCTGGCGACAGGGTGTCTCGTGGCGTGTGCCCACAGTGGATACGTTGCTCTACGGGAATGTCTCCCGTTCCTTCAGCCCACCGACCATCCAAGACCTTTACTTCCCGTTCAGCGGTAATCCGAACCTGAAGCCAGAACGTGCCTTGAGCTGGGAGATCGGGGCAGACCAAGATTTCGCGGAAGGCAAGTTCGGTGCTTCCTTGGTGTGGTTCCAGAACAACTACAAGGACTTCATCGAACTGAATCCGGCGTTCTTCCCGGTGAATGTGCCGGAAGCGACGACGGAGGGTGTGGAGACGGCCTTTCGCTGGGTTCCGTGTGACAAGTTCAGCGCGCGACTGAGCTACACCTACATGACCGCCACGGATGACTTCAACAACCGGCGGTTGATCCGGCGGCCGCGTCATCAGGTTAAGGGTGATATCCGCGTGAAGCCGATCGAGCAAGTGGTCGTGACCGCCGGTCTTAGCTGGAACATGGATCGTGAAGAGGCGGCCTTCCCGGCCCCGCTCTTCACGCGTACGAATCTGGACAGCGAAGATTATCTTACGGTGCGTGCGGCGGTGACCTGGCAGGTGAATGAACATCTCGAACTTTGGGTGAAGGGCGAGAACCTTAACGATGACCATTACCAGCAGGTCGCGGGATTCCCGGCGTTGCGTGCGGCAGCCTATGGCGGCATGCGCGTGAAGTTCTGATCTGGTTCTGAGGAACAATGTCTGAATCGATTCTTATAGCCTGGAGCGGTGGAAAGGACAGTGCCTTGGCACTGCATTCCATTCGCCGCTCCAGTGCTTATGCCATCGAGGCATTGGTCACGACGTTTCATCACGGTCGCGACCGCAATGCGATGCATGGCATCGCGCGGGAAATCATCCAAGCTCAGGCACGGGAATTGAGGTTGCCGCTGGTGGAGGTGTGGCTGAACGAAGGCGCGAGCAATGTGGAATACGAACAGGCTTGGGACGATGCTTTGCGACCGTATCGCGAAAGAGGAATACGCAAGGTGGTTTATGGTGATTTGTTTCTGGCAGACATCAAAGCGTATCGTGATCAATTCATGACGCGACTGGGGATGGAGGCGATTTATCCGTTGTGGAATCGCGATACTAAGAAATTGGCGCTGGAATTCATCGAGCAGGGGTTTCGCGCCAAGCTGGTCTGCGTGGACCCGAAGCAAATCAATGAGCGGCTGGTGGGGCGGGAATATGATACAGGACTGCTCTGGGATCTGCCGATGAGCGCGGACCCGTGTGGTGAGAATGGGGAGTTCCACACACTGGTATATGCGAGCCCGGATTTTTCAACAGGTCTGCTGACGCTGGAGGAAAGAGAGCGTTACAAGCGGAACGGATTTGCGTACGTTGACTATCAACTCGCCGGAGCGAGCAAATGATGAGTCAAAACGCAGCAGTACTATGGACGGGCGGGAAGGATTCAGCGCTGGCGATGTTTCTGGCGTTGAAGCGTGGCATCAAGGTGAAGGAGTTGGTGACGTTTGCTCCGCCGGATGCCGAATTCTTGGCGCATCCGCTGGCGGTGATGTCCATGCAAGCGCTGGCGATGGGCTATAAGCATCGGGTGCTGAATATCGAGGCGCCCTATGAGGAGGGGTATCGGATACAGTTTGAGATGCTGAAGAGCGAGGGCGTGGACATGCTCATCACCGGGGACATCGATGAAGTCGGTGGTCAGCCGAATTTCATCCGCACAGTGGCTGAACCGCTCGGGTTGGAGGTGTTGACGCCTTTGTGGAAAAAATCGCGTTGGGACCTGATGGGGGCGCTGTTATCAGCCGGATTTCACGTCATCTTTTCCTGTGTCAAACCGGTGGGCCTGACTCCGAATTGGGTGGGGAGAAGGATTGACCGCAAGGCGTTGGAAGAGCTGGCGCAGTTGAACAAGGACTCCGGCTTGGATGTCTGCGGTGAGCAGGGAGAATATCACACGCTGGTGCTGGATGGGCCGGGCTTTGACCAACGACTGGAACTTGGTGAGACGCTGGTGGTGAACCGTGGTGACCTGGCGTATCTGAAAATCTTGCAGGCGCGCTTGCTTCTGTCCAGTGAGCCGCCGACGGAGGCGGAGTTGAATTTCGCCCTGCCACGTGAGATGGCGCGCCCGACGAAGACCAAGCAGTGCAGCCAGTGCGGCAAACCGTTCTTCTGTGGGCCTGGGCAGGGTGGGGGCGAGTGCTGGTGCCAGGGTTTGCCCGCAGTTGGGCCGATTGCCGGACCCGATGTGGACTGCATGTGCCCACAGTGTCTGGTGCAAAAAGCAAATGGCTGAAGCGACGCAAAGCATCACTTCAGCCATCAAGTAAAAGATAAGTCCTTAAATGCTGATCGTGGTCTCAAACACGAAGTCAGCTGGGCCATTCAGGGAGACGTCGGTGAAACCGCCATTGGACGCCTTGAAGCCCACTTCCAGCAAATCCCCACCTTGCACCTGGACCTTCACCGGTGAGGTGAAGCCGTGGACCTTCGCGGAGATCATCGCTGCGGCGCTCACACCGGTGCCGCAGGCGAGCGTTTCGCCTTCAACTCCACGTTCGTAGGTTCGCACGCGGATGAAGTTCGGTCCCTTCACCTGCACGAAATTCACATTGGTGCCGCGCGGCTTGAAGTGTTCGTGGAAGCGGACTTCCGGTCCGACCTGGCAAACCATCGCCTGATCGGCATCGGGCACGAAGAGGATAGCGTGCGGGACGCCGGTATTCAGCGAGTGGATGGCGGTCGCTCCCATGGTCAGGGGCACTTGCTCATCCAGCTTCAGGTCCTTGGGCGTGGTGAGGTTCACGGTCACACGTTCACCTTGGAACGTGGCACTGATGACACCGGCCACGGTCTCGAAGGAGGTGTGGTCCTTGGCGCCGGTGAGCTTCTGGATGTAGCGCGCGAAACAACGGGCGCCGTTGCCGCACATCTCGGCATCACTGCCATCGCTGTTATAGAACTGCCAGGCCCAGTCTGCCTTTCCCGAATCGCAAGGGACGAGGAGCATCAGGCCATCCGCGCCGATGCCCTTTTGGCGATGGCACAACTGGACGACCTGCTCACGCGTGAGCTGGATATCCCGCGCGCGGTTGTCGATGAGAATGAAATCATTCCCGGCCCCGTTCATCTTGGTCACTTTCAAAGTCATGTGGTCGCAAACTACTCAAAGTCCTTAAAAAGACAAGTAGCGGGCAGCACTGATTTCGCAGGGCTGAATAGGGGCCAACCTTCCTGTCAGTGGCCCAATCTGTTAGGTTAGAGTCTGATCGCTAAATTCTGAGGCGGATTTCCGGTCGGGCATGATCGGGAGCGTTGAGGCCGTTGGTAGAGTTCTTTCTTACCTCTTCTTTTGCAATGGGTTGTGTTTATTGGAATGGGGTTCATTAGTCTAGCTGACAGTGGCTAAAAAGGGCCATTAATACTTTACAGTCCGGTTACAGCCCACCAAATTACTCCGCGTGTCGAGTCAGTTGTTTGATACTAGTCGTACCCCAGAGAAGTCGTTGAGGCAGTCCGGTCTGGAACTGCCGGGCGCCCCCGTGTCTGCCGATGGTGCCATCCATCGCTCCCAGCAATATCTCCTCCGCGAGCAGAAGCC
Source organism: uncultured Verrucomicrobiota bacterium (assembly GCA_964599715.1). GTDB lineage: Bacteria > Verrucomicrobiota > Verrucomicrobiia > Limisphaerales > JAEYXS01 > JAEYXS01. Next base: position 4,864 of record CAZRGY010000220.1, read on the forward strand.
GGAAGGTTACTGGATCGGGGAACTGATGGTGGATTCGACCTTGGTCTCGGACATGGTGGCCTACCATCACTGGGACAACAGCGTGGACCCGGAGTGGCAACGGCGGGCGGTGAATCACATCTTCTCGATGCAGTTGCCGGATGGCGGCTGGAACATCTACTACGGCGGTCCGGCGGAAGTGAACGCGACCATCAAGGCTTATCTGGCCTTGAAGCTGGCGGGTGTCTCCGTCAAAGACCCGCGCATGCTCCGTGCCCGTGAGATGGCGAAGAACCTCGGCGGTGTGCCGCGGATGAACACCTTCTCCAAGCTGTATCTCGCGCTGATCGGCCTTTTCCCGTGGAAGTATCTCCCGACCATCCCGTGCGAAGTGATGATGATCGGCAAGTGGTTCCATGTGAACTTCTGGGAGATGAGCAACTGGTCCCGCGCGATGCTCGTGCCGCTGGCCATCATCAACCATTTCAAGCCCACCCGGAAACTGAACATCTCCTTGGATGAGCTGTATCCCGAGGGCTTCCATGAGCGTGATCTCGCGCTGCCGCGTGACCCGGAGTGGTTCACCTGGCGCAACTTTTTCCTCTCACTTGATGGGCTGCACAAGTTCGCTGAATTGTGGGCACAGGCGGGCATCCATCCGTTCCGCCGTCGCGCACTGAAGAAGTGTGAGGAGTGGATGGTAGAACGTTTCGAGGGTTCGGACGGTCTCGCGGCCATCTTCCCGGCGATGTTGAACGCGGTCATCGCGTTGAAGGCGTTGGGTTATCCGGATGATCATCCAGAGCTGGTGCGCGCAGTGTACGAGCTGAAGAAGCTGGAGCATCATACGGCTGACAGCATGCGCATCGAGCCGTGCTTCTCGCCGGTGTGGGATACGGCCATCGTGGCGATCGCCATGAGTGAATCCGGTGTCCCGGCCGATCATCCGCAGATGAAGAAATCGGCGGAATGGCTGATGGGCAAAGAGATCCGTTTCCGCGGTGACTGGCATCATAAGAACCCGGTGGACGTGGAGCCGAGCGGCTGGGTGTTTGAATTTGAGAACAAGTGGAATCCGGATGTGGATGACACCGCGATGGTGTTGCTGGCTTTGCGCCAGATCCCGACGGACGACATGAAGAAGCGCGATGAGTGCTTCAAGCGCGGCATGGATTGGATGATGGCCTTCCAGTGCAAGGACGGCGGCTGGGCGGCGTTCGACAAGGATTGCACGAAAGGCATCCTTGAAAAGGTGCCGTTCGCGGATCATAACGCGATGCTCGATCCCGAGTGTGCCGATATCACGGCGCGCATCCTGGAATTGCTCGGTTACGAGAACTACTCGGTGGATCATCCGCAGATCAAGCGGGGTATCGATTTCGTGAAGAAGCACCAGGAGGAAGACGGTTCTTGGTATGGCCGCTGGGGCGTGAATTACATCTATGGCACGTGGCAGGTGTTGCGCGGTATGCGTGCGCTGAAGATGAACATGAACCAGCCCTGGCTCATGCGTGGTCGTGACTGGCTCGAGAGCGTGCAGCTTCCCGATGGTGGATGGGGCGAGCGTTGCAATACTTACGACGATCCGGTTTACAAAGGGCAGGGGCCGAGCACGGCGTCACAGACGGCATGGGCGGTCATGGGACTTTTGGCGTTCGATGATCCGTTCCGCCCGAGTGTGCAGCGCGGCATCGAGTATCTCGTCCGTACCCAGAACCAAGACGGTTCATGGAGCGAGGAAGAGGTCACCGGCACGGGCTTCCCGAAGGTCTTTTATCTCAAGTACGACATGTACCGGAACTCCTGGCCGCTGCTTGCCTTGGCGACCTACAAGAAGCTGCTGAGCAAAGCCAGCGCTCTCAAAAACGGAGCGGCTACCAACGGCAAAGTGCACCTGAATGGAAATGGCACGACGCAGTTGAACGGGAGTCACTGAGCTCCCGCTAGTTGCTGATTCAAAAAGATTGCGGCTTTTTCAGTTGGTTGGTGTTTTATCACTCAGCCACATGAAAACTGCTTTGAAAGGACTGCTGTTCCTCGCCTTGGGATTGGGTTTCGTTAGTTCTTCCTTTGCCCATCTGATTTACGAAGGAGACCATGAGCATCCTATCACGCAGTATGATTTCTCGGTGCGTCCGCCCATGGTCGGGGCTTTAAGACCGGAGACGGTGTTGATGGCACAAGCGACTGGGGTGGCGCGTGAGACGAAGGAGGCAGCTTCATCCAGTCCGGCGGACAAAATGGCAGCGGCGTTTCGGCCGTTTGCGCCCAAGGTGAAGGCGCGGACG
>CAZRGY010000221.1:0-7124 GCA_964599715.1 uncultured Verrucomicrobiota bacterium
AACCGGAACCGGCCTGCCTTCGCCTCACTCAACAAATCACGGTTCGTCGCCGCAACCAGGCGGATATCCACCTTGCGAGTGCGCTCTTCACCCACGCGCTCAAAGGTGCCTTCCTGCAAGACCCGCAACAGTTTCGCCTGCAAGTCCAACGGTATCTCACCCACCTCATCCAAAAAAAGCGTACCACCATCGGCCAGTTCAAACCGACCCGCACGATCCTTCACCGCGCCGGTGAAAGCACCGCGCACATGGCCGAAGAATTCACTCTCGAACAACTCCTTGGGCACTGAGGCGCAGTTCACTTTCACCAGTGGCTGCTCCTTGCGGACGCTATGCTCATGGATATCACGTGCGACCAGTTCCTTGCCGGTGCCGGATTCGCCAAGGATAAGAACCGTCGCCTCTGTTGGAGCGACCACCGCGATCTGCTGCAACACTTTGAGCAAGGCCGGACTGTTGCCCACGATATTGCAGGTGTTCTGATGGGCCTTGATCTCATCGAGCAGATACTCGTTTTCCAGCTCCAGCTCTTTTTGGGCCTGGATACAACTAAGCGCTCCCACTGTGCCGATGATCTCGCCGTGAGCATTGCGATACGGTGTGGCCCGCACCCGAATCCAATGCAGAGTGCCATCCTTGCGCCGGATCTCATGCTCGTAGGATTCTTCCTTTCCACCGAGACGCTCCCTCAAGCGGCGCTCCATGCTGGGCCATTCCTTCGGGTCCAGCAGCAACTTGTAACTGACGAGGCCAAGTATCTCATCCTTCGGATAGCCGGTGATCTCTTCGAGCCGTGAATTGGCGTAGATGATCTTGCTCTCGTGATTCGTGATGAGGATGCCTTCGGTCAAACTCTCCAGCACTGTGCGATAAAGCTCCTCCCGCTTGCCCAGCATCTGCTCGAGTTGCTGCTGGCTCTTGAGCAGCGTCTCCATCTCCGTCAATCGTTGGCGGAGTTGCTCAAGTTCATCGGCTGGTGCATTGCTGTCCATGATGCGCGACGGCAAACCAGTAAGCGCAGGATGAGAGGTAAGGGCAAGGAGGATTCACCACTTAGGGTAAGTTGAAAGAGAAATATAAGTTCGGTGATTACTTACCCAGCTTGAGCACTGGAAGCAGTCAAACACTCTCCGAAAATCAAGGCCGACTATTACCGGGGCGATTTGGATTTGCCTGAAGGACTACTACCACCACCGCCGCTCGAGCGATCACGCGAACTACCACTACCACCACGATCACTTGATCCGCCACGGCTCATGCCAGCCTCACGCATGATGAGCTCCATCGCCGCCCGTTCCACATCACGTTTGGAACGATCCCCGCCGCTGGTAGCTCCCCCGCCTCGGTTATCACCACCACGATTCCCGCCAAAACTTCCGGGGCCTCCCGGACCTCCGGGACCACCAAAGCTGCCTGGGGGACGATTCCCTCCCGCAATTCCACCTGGTGGAGTCGGCCGCGGTGTGGGCATCGGACGGACGCCGGTTGGAATCGGTGGTGCGCCATTGGGATCCACGATGACGATGCGGGATTCATTACCGCGAGTTTCACCATAGTAATTGAGTCCGTCCAAAATCCGCGCCAGGCCTTCACTCATCGGCTTGCCGGCAAACTTGAGCGATACCGTCTTCGTCATCCCCGGCGGCACGTGGATTTCCCGACCTGTCGCCTTCTTGAAATCCGCCACCACCACCGAAAGGGGTTTGTTGTCGATATCCACATCCAGCGTATTGGTCTCCACATGCCAGACGATGGAGTTCGTGGCCTCAGCAGCAGTCAAACGACCTGTCAGGCACGGAGTCATTAACAGGCAGGCAAGCATGAACCGGCTGGAGCAGTTCACCAGAAAAGGCAATGTCTTCATTTTCGGCGCGCTTTCTTTGACGGCACAAGTAAGACAAACGACAGGATGTGACGTGGTTTTATTATCACTACTGAAACACCACTTTGACCGCAAGGTTGCTGATTGTAATCGCTACGCACCCTTTTGCCTCACTTACCGGGATACGCCACCTTCTTGAAGCTCTCCAGCTCCGGATCACCCGTCTTCTCCATGTGCGCCAGCAGCAACTTCTTAAGCCGCTCGATCTCCTTCCGGAACTTGGGATTCGTCAGCTCATTGGTGCGCTCGCCCGGGTCGTTCTTGGAATCATAGAACGCCAACGGCACCCCTTTGATAAACTGTTCCACACGCGATTCGATTTTACTGTCAGTCTTCGCCGCTGCCGCCATCGCGTTGAAGCTCAACCCGTTCATGGCCTCCACCTTCATCGTCGTGGTGCCATCCACCCAGCCGTGAAAACTCAGCGCGAAATCCTTGGTGCGGATGCTGCGTTGCACGAAGGACTTCCCACTGCTCACCGTGTTCACGTGGGAGACGACGTAATCGCGATCCTTCTGCTTCTCCCCCTTCAGCAAGGGCAGCCAGGACCGTCCGTCCATGCCCGGAGGGTGCTCTACTTGCAGGATATCCAACAACGTGGGCATCAGATCCACGCTGCTCACGAACTCTTCACGTCTCTGCGGCTTGCCCATGCCCGGCCAGCGCAGCAGCACCGGCGACCACGTGCCATTGAAATAGACGGTCGCTTTCGCGAACGGCGCGGATATGCCGTGATCTGACAGGAACAACACCACCGTTTTATCCTCCTGCCCCGATGCCTTCAGTGCGGCCATGATCTCGCCAAACGTCACATCCAACCGCTTGATGCTCGAGTAATACTGCGCCATCTCCTCACGCACTAACGGAACGTCTTCCAAGAATTTCGGCGTACTCACCTGCTCGGCTGTAAGCGACTCAATGATGTCTTCGCCGGTCTTAGTGCCCGCCTGCTCCGCTTTCTTGCCCTGTTTGGCTTTCTTCTGCTTGCCCTGCTGGCTGCCATAGAAGGGCCGGTGAGGGTCCGTTATGTTCGCATTGATGAAGAACGGCTTACCGGCCGCCTTGGCCTCGGCCAATGCCTCGTCCATATGCTGACGAAAGAGTTTAGGATTCTTGCCCGAGCCATCGAATGGATGATCCCACGGGAATTTGCTCTTCGGCGCCATGTGCGGGATCTTGTTGATCGCCGCCGCGTAATAGCCCGCCGCTTGCAAGACCTCCACCATCGTCGGCACATCCAGCTTGATCGGGATGAATCCCGTCCCGCCATTCCGATGTGGCACTCGCCCTGTCATCATCGCCTCGCGACCCGGCTGGCAAATCGGAATGGTCACATGATTATTCACGAACTGATGCGCCGTGGCCGCCAAAGCATCCACATTCGGTGTGAGCTTGAGCGGATTCCCCATCCAGCCGGGCGAATCCGCGTTCATATCGTCCGCCGTGATGAACAGCAGATTGAGTTTCGCCTTGGTCTCTGCGGCGAATCCCGGTGCGCAGAAAACCACCAATGCCAAGCCCGTCAACAATATGGATCTGATCGCCTTCATGGTATTCCTTATCTGACGGTGCTCATCCCGGTTAAGTTACGCTTTACCTCCCTTAATCCACCACCGGCTCCGATTTCTTCTGATACCCCTTCGTCGGCTTGTACGGCGCCACTTGTAATTGCTCCCACGGCACTACGCCGACCTGGTCTGCCCAAATCTGGAACTGCATCGCCATCTCCGCCACCCGCTTCGGATACTTCGCCGCGAGATTGTTCACCTCGGAGCGATCCTTGCTCAGATCATACAGCTCCCAATCCCCCTGGAACGTGGCCACCAGTTTCCAATCACCCACGCGATAAGCCCGGTTACCCTCATGCTCCCAGCCCAAAGTGCGGTCGCCGATCTTCCTCCCTTGCAGGACAGGCACCAGGCTCATCCCAGCCAGTGGTTTCAAATCAAAGCTCCGATACCGCGCCGGATAACTCCCACCTGCCAGTTCCAGAAATGTCGGCATCAAGTCCACGATATGCCCTACTTCTTCCGTCAGCTTGCCGCGGGGCTTGATCCCGGCCGGCCAGCTCGCGACGAACGATGTGCCGATGCCGCCTTCATGCACCCACATCTTGTTCTCACGAAAGGGTGTGTTCGACGCGTTTGCCCAGCCGATCTCCATGCACCGGTGCGAATCTCTTGTGCCGGTCACACTGCCCGGCTTATGACCGCGATTCGGGTTCGGCCAGGAATCCAGCGCCTCCGCGCTCGCGCCATTATCCGAGAGGAAAACCACCAGCGTGTTCTCCTCCGCCCCCATGAGCTTCACCATCTCCATCACCCGGCCGATGCCCTGGTCCATGCAATCGATCATCGCCGCATGCACCGCCATACGCAGGTCCCATTCATCTTTCTCCGCTTCGGGCAATTCATCCCATGCCTTGGCCACCGGATCACGCGGCGAGAGTTTCATCCTCTTGTCCATGATGCCCAGTTCTTTTTGCCGCGCAAAACGCGTCTCCCGCAGCTTGTCCCAGCCTTCGCGATACTTGCCCCGATACTTGGCGATGTCCTCCGGCTTCGCGTGCAAGGGGAAGTGTGGTGCCGTGTAACATAGATGAAGGAAAAATGGCTGTTCCTTGTAACGCGCCTTGTGCTCATCCAGAAAACGCACTGCCCAATCACTGAAGGCATCCGTTGCGTAGAAATTATCCCCCGGCTTGATGTACTCGCGATCCATATACAGCGGTTGCAGGGCAAAGTAATTGCCCCCGCCACCCGAACCATACGCCCGATCAAAGCCACGGCTCAGCGGATGATTCCGCGGCTCTGCCCCTTTTCCTCCGATGCCCCCCACGTGCCACTTGCCCACGTGATACGTCCGGTAGCCTGACTCACGCAGCAACTCGGCGATGGTAGCGCTGTTATCATTCAATCCTTTCGTGTAACCCGGCTGCTTGTAATCCTGCAGCATATGCCCCACCCCGGCCTGATGCGGATATAAACCCGTGAGCAAAGCCGCCCGCGTGGGACAGCATCTTGCCGCATTGTAAAACTGGGTGAAGCGCAGACCGCCCGCTGCCAATAGATCCAAGTTCGGTGTATTGATCTCCGAGCCATAACAGCCCAGATCGGAATAACCCATGTCATCGGCCAGAATGAGGATGATATTCGGCCGGGGAGCCGCTGCTTGGACATTGACGCCCAAAACCGATGAGAACAAAGCAACCAATGCTGCCAGCCAGCGCAAAGAGAGGTTCATGCCAAAATAATGACCGCCCCACGCCCTGAGGCAAGGCCGCAGTGTCTGTCTGTCTTCTTCCTTCTTCATCCTACGTTCTTCCTTTTTCTTCATGCCCTCATCCTGCCAGCTTCTTGGCCCCACCGTTAGCCTTCCGCTCACTATAACACGTACAACTACACAAAATTTCATAAAACTGAGGATCAGGCGGTTCACTATGTCATTGCTTGATCGAGGGCCTTGCCGCAGAAATGCGTCGCCACCATGGAGAAACCACTTAAACGAAAACTGCGATGGTCCGTAATGCTGACCATCGCAGGCTCTTTGTGTCTTATAATTTAAAGTGCCATCCAGGCTCCAGGACAGCTCCGTGAGGCTTACGCCGCTTGGGATACCGGCACCCTCCTCGTCGAATACCTGAAAGCGCATGACAACCAATGGCCCAAGTCATGGGATGACCTGCTCACCGTTATGGACGATAAAACTCCCAACGATTTCAGGCTGCGCGGGCGAGGTGATGGCATGGATAAAGAATACGCAGTTTCTCTGCGCGAAAAAGTCGCGATCGATTGGACCTTTGACCCAAAATCCCTCGGTCAAAGCCAGCCCGTGACCCGGCTGGACGGAAAACCTTTTCCCGTCAAATGGCAAGGTGCAGACCCCAACCAAATGGTCCGCGACCATCTTCATTCGCGATCCCAACCTCCCCAGAATTGAGTGCCAAACCCTTGGTCGGAACTTTTCCCCATCTGCGCATATCTGCGTCCATCTGCGGTTAAGAAACAAAAAAGCGCTGCCCCTCGCGAGGCAACGCCTTTGGAAAATCACCGTGTCAGCTTACTATTGCATGGAAGTCCGCCGCGGATAACCCACCAGCTTGCGCTGTTCTTCATCCCACAGCCGGAACGTCAGTGACTTCATGCTCGACCACAGGGTGATCGGCTTCACGTTTTGGAACAACGGTTCTGCCTTGTGGCAGCGCTCCAGATTATAGTTCGGGATACGTGAGCTGAGATGATGGATGTGATGGAAACCGATGTTGCCCGAGAACCATTGCAGTATCTTCGGCAGCTTGTAGAAGGAACTGCCCTGCAATGCTGCCGTCGTGAAATCCCAGTTCTCGCTGCGTTCCCAGTAGGTGTCCTCGAACTGGTGCTGCACATAGAAAAGCCACACCCCCGAACTGGCGGCCACCCCCATGATGATCAACTGGATGATGACGTAATTCGTGAAACCAAAAATCATGCTCATCCCCGCCCCCATGGCGAGGATCGCCAGATTCATCCAGTACACCGAATACTTCTCGCGCTTGCTCGCCTTGGCCGTCGAGAAACGCTGATACACCAGGAACAGGAAGATGGGCACGATGACGAACAGGACAAATGGATTCCGGTTCAACCGGTAAAGGAAACGCTTCCACTTGGAGGACTCCTGATACTCACGCACCGTCATCGTCCAGATATCCCCCACACTACGACGATCCAGATCACCGTTCGTCGCGTGATGGATGGCATGCTCCCAACGCCACTGATAGTAAGGCGTGAAGGCGATCAATCCCGTGATAAAGCCCACCACATTGTTGGCCCGGCGGGAGGCAAAATAGGAACCATGACCGCAATCATGGAAGATGATGAAGGCACGCACCACAAACCCGGCCGCCAAAATCGCCAACGGAACTGTATACCACCAGGAGACTTGCACCGTGAAGAACATCAAGCACCAGAGACCGACATAAGGCACCAAAGTATTGACCATCTGCCAGATGGCGCGGGAAAGCGAGGGCTTCTCGAACTTGGTAACTACGGCTTTCCAAGCGGGGACTGCCGTGGTGGCGGCTTTGCGTTCCTCAACAGGTGAGGCAGTGAGATTCATCATATTATCTTGCGTGCATACTGCTCAGCCGACTTACCAAGCCCTGAGCCCAATTTCCGACAGCAAACAGTAGGTTATGCGGGGGGTATATTCAATCTCCAAAATTCCGCTTTTTTTGGACTGACCAGGACTATTTTCGCCCAGCCAT
>CAZRGY010000222.1:0-6704 GCA_964599715.1 uncultured Verrucomicrobiota bacterium
GTGCACGCGCCCACAGGGGCGGGCAAGACGCTCATCTTCGAACTGTGGTCCAACCAGGGAAAGAACCGAAACCAGGCCATCTACACGGTGCCCACTCGGGCCTTGGCGAATGACAAACTGGCGGAATGGCGCGCCCGTGGCTGGACTGTAGGTATCGCCACCGGCGACCTCGCGGAGAATCTCGATGCCCCGGTCATTGTGGCGACGTTGGAGACGCAGAAGAACCGTCTCATCCAAGGAGACGGTCCCGCTCTGTTGGTGGTGGATGAATACCAGATGATCGGCGATCCCGATCGTGGTCTGAATTACGAACTGGCCATCGCCCTCGCACCGGCCAAGACACAATTACTCCTGTTAAGCGGCAGTGTGGAGAACCCGCACGCGGTCGTGAAGTGGTTGAAGCGCTTGGGGCGGGATGCCGTCATGGTGCGCTATGATGTGCGCCCGGTGCCTCTGGAAGAGGTGCAGGTGAATCATCTCAGCTATCATTTGCCTTCTGAGGTGAAGGGATATTGGCCGCGCTTTGTAGCGAAAGCTTTGGCGGAAGATCTGGGGCCCATCCTGATTTTTGCGCCACGGCGGCAGGCGACAGAGGCATTGGCCAACGAGCTGTCACGTTATCTGCCGAATCCAAATCCGCTGCAACTTACGGTGGAGCAGAAGCAACTTGTGGGTGAGCATCTGGGCAAGCTGTTGAAATCGCGCGTGGCATATCATCATAGTGGTCTGAGCTATGGGGCGCGCGCGGGCGTGATCGAGCCCTTGGCCAAGGCCGGGCAGTTGCGTTGTGTGGTGGCGACCATGGGATTGGCGGCCGGTATCAATTTCTCACTGCGCAGCGTCGCTCTCGCTGGGGAGTCCTACCGGCGTGATCAGCAGGAGCAACCGTTGCGCGCGGATGAGATCCTTCAGATGTTTGGGAGGGCAGGGCGTCGAGGCATTGATGAGACGGGTTATGTGCTGGTGAGCAGTAACAACATCCGTTTGAACGAAGCTCATGCCGCGCATCTGGCACGCAGCGGCATGGTGGATTGGTCGGCGCTGCTGGGCATCATGGCCGCCGCCGCGGATCAGGGGCGGGAGCCGTTTCTGGATGCCGTGCGGGTGCAGGAGCGGTTGTTCACGACCAAGCCGATTTTTCTCGGTGTGGAGGAATCATTGAAGCATCCCGATACACCATGCGGATTGGGAACGGATGCAGAACGCGCGCGATTGGTGCGGCGGCGGTATCGCGAGCTGCGCAATAGCCGGGGCGAATGGGAGGCGGTGCCCTCATTCAAGATGTGTCCAGTGGGCGAAATCCAGATCGCTGGCATCAAAGTGGAGGATGGCCAGCCCGTGCCTTATCTGCGATCGGTGCTAACTGAGTCGACCGCATTGGAAAAAGTCGGGCCCGGGCAATTGTGCGTCATCGGAGAACAGGATGAACAGAAAATCTATGGCCGTGCAGTGGGCGTGGCCGATCTGCTGAATGGTGAGCGTGTGTTGCTGGCTAAGTGGGTGCGGCGATTGACGGTCTGGAATGCGCGGCAGGTTTCCTTGGCGGCCTGGCAGGAGCAGGTGGAGCCTTTACTTGCGGAGAAACTGGCCCAGCAAGGCACGCCAGTGGTGAAGTTTGAGCGGATGGAGCATCGGATGATGGCTCAAGTGAGTATTGCCGGGCTGACGATGTCGGTGCCCGTAGATAAGCACGGCGTGCCGCTGTGGAACCCGACCACCCGTGATATCCTGCCACCCGAGTGCAGCATGTGCGAACTGGTGGAGACCTGCCGCGAGTTGCCCACGGTCACCGGAACAGCTTTGCTGTGGCGACGGCTCGGATTGGTAGAAGCAGATGGGGCACCTACCCGGCGTGGACGAGTGGTGAGCTTTTTCCAGCACGGAGATGGACTGGCCATCGCGGCGGCGCTGGAAGATGAGACGTATCCTTTGGAGGAATTGATCTACGACATCGCGAACCTCGATGCCGGGTTCCGTTTTTGCAATGAGGAGAGCCGCTGGGGCGGGCGTCTCGCCTTGGCGTGTCATGAGAAATACAGTTACCAGAGCATCACGGGTTATCTGGAGAACGGGTTGCCCCTGAAATATGGTTCGGGAGCGGAATTGGTTGTGGCGGCGGTGCACCGGAATCCGGCGAACAAAACATCATGGCTCACGGAGCATCTGGGCGTGGGTGATATCGACCGGGTGATCATCGAATGGCGCAGTCTGTTACGGCAGATCGCGCACTCGCCCAAGTTGGAGTGGGAGCGTTACACCGAGTTTCAGCGCATGGCCAAGGCCATCCTGAACGAAACGGAATCTCCTACGCTGACCGATCTGCCGCCACTCGAATACGCACAGATGAAACGGGTGGAGCATCGGTTGCAGTTCCGGCGGTGATTCATTCTCGTGCGATACTGCCCAGAGTCAGCCAGCCATCAAGGTCGGCATCTTGCGTCGTGTTGGCGAAGCGGATCGGGAAGCCGCTCTTCATCGGGTTTGCGATGTGTAGTAGCAGCTGCGCATTGCGCAATCGTCGGGGGAAGTTTTCCAGCGTGGCCGTGTAAGTGATAGCTTCTTCGCCGGGTATGATGCGGGTGATATTCCAATCGACAGACCAGGTTTTTTGCAGTTTTTGATCGTGCCAGAGGCCGACCTCCACTTGCCATGGGTAATAGAATGGGGCAACGGCGGTGTTGGTGACGGTCACGCTGAGGTGGAGTTGTTGCGGACGGGTTTCGCGTTTCCAGTTCACCTCGGAGACGTGGAGTTCGTAGCCCATATTGGCTGTCAAATCTTCCAGATCCAACAGCAGCTTTACCGGGATATTCCGGCGATCATCGCGGGTGCGCACCCAGGAGATATGATCTCGCTGGATCAATCGCAGCAGATAGTCCCGGGTCACGAGTTGAGGTGGAAGTTCCCGGACGCGTTCCAGTTTATCAAACTCCGGGTGCAGCCGTGCTCCGATGGGGCTGGTCTGCCAACGTAACAATGTGTCCACCCCAGCCTTGGTCTGCTTGTCGTGAAGCCATGCGGGGAGTTTCCAGAAGGCAAACCAGTCGTCGTGATAACCGAAAGCAAATTCAGACAGGTCCTTGTCCGGCCAGCGCATCAGGACTTTCGTTTTCTTAAAGTGCGTCTGATATTCATGAAGAATCTCCCGTTTAACCTCCAGCGGAGCGTGGTTGACCGCCCAGCTTCGGATGTTGAGGTTGTACCATTCGCCATGTGGACCGAGGATGCCTGCTTCTACGAAGCCGAGGCGGGGATCGCCGTCATACCTTTCTGCGAAAGCCCGAATGAAATTGATCATGGCCGCCCGGGTCTCTGCGTTCGTATAAACCGGGATCAGTCCGCCTTTTGGGTAACCACCGATGGTAAAGCTGTTCTCAACTTTGAAAACCGCGCCGGGAGAGTTAGTCAGATAGAGTGGCAGTGCTGGTTGGGTGGACCATGCATCCATTATTGGGCGGAGAATCAGTTGTTTGCCGAGACTGCTTGAACGATTGAGTTTGGCTTCGACGTAATCCCAATTGAATTCATTGGGACCGGTCATCAAATGACTTAGGTAGATGTACCCCCAGTCGATGGTGTCTTTTCCGGTCAGACTTCGCTCCACACCTTTGAGCGGCATGGCGTTGGTTTGGGCGGCGTATTGAAGCGTTGCGGCATCACTTCTCAAAACTCCAAAAACCAACATCAGGCAAATGCCTAGGACCACCGCTAAACGACAGCGGTGGTCCGATGCCAACTCCACCTCCTCGACTTCTTCGGGCATGCGAGAATGGACGAGGCGGATTTGAGGGATATTCAAAACATGAAATGAAATTATATAATTTCATTTCTTATATCCGTTGGGTGAGGCGCCGCGCTTTAAGTGGAGACACCGAAGTGGCCGCGGCTGACTTGGAAGTCCACATTGTTGCGCTGCCAGGCCATCGCGAGATGGAGGCCTTCGGCGGTGAGCAACAACAGGTCGAAAATCAGCTTGGCTTGCTCATTTGCTGTGCGAGCAGTGAGGCTTAGATCCACATCTTCAGCTTGCAGCTTTGAGTTGGCAGTGATCTGCAAAACCGGGAGCAGGGGATGACCTTGCAATACGCGGTCGCTCGTGAAGGTGAGGATGATCTCCACTCCAGAGGCGCCCAACCCGGTGATGGTTTCCACCCAGTGATCTGAAGGGCATTGCATCACATGCAGGCCGGGCTTAGTGAACCTTTGGGCGTAGGCCAGAGTAGGCTGTAGCGTGGCACCCAAGTTCTTCACGAAAGTTTCGTCAGTCAGCAGGGCAGCGTTTTCAGCGATGACGACCGTGGCTCCATGTTGGATGAGATGGCGGACGATCAACGCGAGTGCTTGTGCGTTTTCTTGAGTCAAACCGCCGACACTGCTGAGGCCGATGCGCAGATTCGCAATGCTGGCTGACTGGCGCTGGGTGGTGGGGTGCGTGGCTTGTTGCGAGAACCAGTCGCGCACACGTTGAGTGACGGATTCGATGCCGCCATCCAGCTGGATGCTGGCCCAGCCGAACTTGCCCAGATCAGCACCCGCTGCACCCAGATACTGGCGCATGGTGTCGTTATGCGTTTTCTCGCAGCCATGTTCCAGCAGGAGTGCCTGACTGACGCTGGGATGCAGGAGATAACCGGCCATCGTGCGCTCTAAGATATCAATGGCTTCACCGGAAACGCCGCAGCCTTCGGTGTGTGGGAGTGTGACGAAACGCGGGGCGTTAGTCGGGCTGAGTTGAGTGTCATCACTCAATTGACTGGTGATGAGGCGGGCGACCTGGCCTGCGCACAGACTGGTAGGCTGGATGAGGCGCACGTTATCCGTCGCCAGATGTGAGCCGACTGGCAGGGCAGAGAACGTAGTGGGCAAAGCAATTTCACTGAGGTCAGCTGCGGATGAATCATTTAAGGTGAGCGGTTGCCCGGAGAGCAGGGGCGTCAGTTCATGCGTGGGCGTGCTGGGCTGCTCCGTCTGTTGCCATTCGCGCCAGAGCTGCACTTGGGCGTGGCCAGCGCGTTCTCCCGCAGTGCGTTCGCCAGAGGCGACACGGAGGGTTTGATCGAATGCTTCGTCACCCAATGCTTCGAAGGACTCGCCATCAATATACCGTCCGGCGTTGATATCCATCTCATTCGAGAGCAGACGAAAGCGGTTGCTGTTCGTCATGATCTTGATGGTAGGGACGAACGGGAAGTTCGTGATGGAGCCGTTGCCGGTGACAAAGAGGACCAGATTGCAACCACTGGCGACCTGACCGGCGATGCTCTCCAGATCGTTGCCGGGACTGTCCATGAAATAGAATCCCGGCGAAGTCATTGGCTCGGCATACGCGATGATCTCATCCAAGCGCAGAGAAGGGTCTTTCTTGCGTCCGGCACCGATGGATTTGATAGCGATGTTATAGAGGCCGCGATAGAGATTGCCGCCGCTGGGATTCGTCTGCGAACTAGCACCGTGCCAGTGCACGCGCTCTTCGAATCGTTCGATGGTGGTCAGGAACTTCTCCGCTGTAGCGAGGTCTTTCACATTCGCCAGCACATAGGGTTCGGCCCCCACGAGCTCATCCGTCTCAGCGAGATTGCCGGAGCCGCCGTGACGAATGGCTTCCTTCACGATCCAGCCGGCGATGGGATTTCCAGAAACGCCGGAAAAGGCATCCGAGCCACCGCATTGCAGCGAGAGTCGCAGATGACGGACGGGTTGGAGTGTGCGCGTTAGTTTTTCCACTGCCGGAATCCACGAGCGAACCATCTCCGTGCAACGGCGCAACTCAAACTCGATACTGCCGATGAGGGTATGGAAACGGTGAGGGACGTCGGCCAGCGGGTAATGGTTCTCCAGCGCCCAAGCCTCCAGTGCGCGGTTGTTCACCGGTTCCGTGCCGTAATCCACGGCGAGCACGGCGGCGACATTGCAGTGCGTCAAGAAGCCCGAGAGAGTACGCAGGATGAGATCGTAATTGCTGGGACGATGATTGCCACCGCCTTCGGTATGGGCGACGGCCACGATGCCATCAATGTTTTGACAACCGGCAAGGTCAGGCTTGAGACGTTCCTCGAGTGCGCGCACGAAACTGGCGGTGCGGGAACTGGTGCCAAGCAGGATGATGTAATTGCGCGTGCCTACTCCGCGATTACCCGGACGGGCGTAACCCATGAAGGTGCGCGGATCGGCAACGAGTGAGACTTGTTTGCCGGGGGTGAACTTGGCTTTGTCCAGTTGATAAGGCTCGAAATGGTCGCGAAAGTTAGGCGCCGTCGGCAGGGGGAAATCAAGGCGGCGCGATTTCAGCGCAGTCAGCATCATCTCATTGCAGAGATAATCGCCGGGTTGCAAGGGCTGGGTGGCAAAACCGAAGGGTAATCCCCAGGAGAGCAACTTGTCGCCCGCAGCGATAGGAGCGATAGCGAAGCGGTGGCCCTCCAGCACGGTTTGCGCGATGGTCAACGGCTGGCCTTGGAAATCGATGACAGTGCCAGCATCGAGACGTTGCGAGGCGATGGCGACGTTGTCACCGGGTGCGGGCAGGCGACCGGCGAGATGGAATGGCAAAGCGTTGTTCATGGACAGCCCAGCCGCCAAGGCGGGCAGGGTCAGGGAAACTTGGAACGAAAGCGGGGAATTGTCGAGCGGTTAGGGGACCCGATAATGACCAATGACGAAATCCGAATGACCAAGGAATGCAGCAATGCTCCAAGGGAAGCAAT
>CAZRGY010000222.1:6714-7121 GCA_964599715.1 uncultured Verrucomicrobiota bacterium
TGGAACGAAAGCGGGGAATTGTCGAGCGGTTAGGGGAATGGCTAACCGCAGAGAACACAAAGAACTCAAAAAACGGAGTTCCAGCAGTCCTGCCACGAAAGTCGCTTACTGTTTCGCCAGTTGCTTTTGGCCGATGCAGTAGAGTTTCGTGTTGGTGCGGATGAAGAGGTTGTTACCTGCCACCGCGATGACCGAGCGGGTCATATCATCCGTGGGATCGCCCAAGGCAGCCGTGTGCAAGATCTCGCCGTTCTCGGCATTGAGGACAACCACCTCGGCCTTGAAGTTCATCACGTAAACCTTGCCGTCGGCCACGGTGGGTGATGATTCGTACTTGGCGCGGCCGGGAAGTTGAGCGGTCCACTTGATGTTGCCCGTGGTGGCCTCGACACGAGAGAGCTGTCTGG
>CAZRGY010000223.1:0-7077 GCA_964599715.1 uncultured Verrucomicrobiota bacterium
CTGGAACTCACCATGCCGCCGCTGGAATGGATTCGCACCGCACTCAAGAAAAACATCACCGTGCTGACCATTTCGCCGGAGATCGCCGACGCGTCCTGCCAGCTGGCCGGACAGGGCTTGAAGACGACCGATCCCGCCGACCAAATGATTGTCGCCGCAGCATTGGTGCATCGCCTCACGCTCGCCACCCGCGATGATAAAATCATCCGATGGGGTGGTGTAAGCGTGCTGGCATACTGAGCGTCAGCTATCAATCAAGGATTGCGAATCGTAATTGCGTCCAACACCTTCACGTTTATGCACCAGTATCGCGTGACTAAGCACAATCCGCAGTTTCGGGACGCTGGAGGGGTTTACATCAGGGAGGATTGGACATCGTTCAGTGACATCGGAAGTTCGTTTGGAGGCGTGATCTTCCGTGAAGATGAGTATCTTCGGGTGGAGTCTGCTTATGTTGCCGTTGCGATGTGTTTCCTTGATGAAGACGGTGCTCCTATGCTTCGTGCTTGGGGCGTAGAAAATCGTGTCCGTTCAACAGTTGCATTGACCGAAGGATCGTTGGTTCCTAGGAGCGACCTGCCCACAGTCTGTCGTCTCATTTTACGAGAGGAATTCTGGTGTCGGCTTGAGGCCGGTGGGCGTTTTCTTCACTTCGGATACGATTATTACATGTATGTGGGGGTGAAGAAGGAGTGCGCCTGTTCAATTGAGACTGCGCACGAGATGGGTCTTTTCGTGGAGAAATTCCCATCACCCTACTATGAAGCAGGTAAGCACTGTTGAGAAATCATGCCCCAAAAAACTTCTGTATCTCCCGCATCACCTTGATGTCGGTTCGTACAGTTCGCTCCGAGGGGCGGATGAAGCGGTCCACTTCGGATTTCGTGTTGTAAAAGTAAAAACTCGCCCGGGCGGTGGACGGCACGCCCAATTTCTTCATCAGCGGTTGCGTGCAGTGGTGCCCGCCGCGCAACGCCAAGCCGAACTGGTCCGCGACGGTCACCACATCGTGGGCGTGAACATCCCCCATCAGGAAGCTCACGAGCCCGCCGCGACCGGTCTTCGGCCCAAACAGACGGATGTTCCTCAGCTCTGCCAGCCGGTCATAGGCATACTGCGCCAGTTCCTGATCATGCTGCAAAATGTTATTGCGACCGATGGCTTCCAGGTAATCCATCGCCGCGTGTGTGGCGATCGGGCCGGAGATGTCCGGCGTGCCGGCCTCGAACTTATGGGGCGGCTGCTTGAAGCTGACGTTGTCGTAGTCCACGTCGAGGATCATCTCCCCGCCGCCCTGCCACGGAGGCATCTTGTCCAGCAGCGCCTTGCGGCCATACAACGCACCGAAGCCGGTCGGCCCGCACATCTTGTGGGCTGAGAAGGCGTAGAAATCGCAGCCCATGTCCTGCACGTCCACCGTGCAATGCCCACCGCTCTGCGCGCCATCGACGAGCGTGGTGATGCCCAGCTTGCGGGCACGGGCGCAAAGTTCCTTCGCCGGATTGACGGTGCCGAGTGAGTTCGAAATATGGACGAATGAGAGCAGCTTCACCTGTGGCGTGAGCAGGCGGTCCAGCGCATCCATGTCGAGCAACCCTTCGTCACCGGTCACCGGAATGAATTTCAGTGTTGCGCCGGTCCGTTGTGTCAGCAACTGCCAGGGGACGATGTTGCTGTGGTGTTCCATCTCGGTGAGGAGGATGACATCCCCGGTCTTGATGTTGTCCGTGGCCCAGGTGTTGGCGACGAGGTTGATGCCCTCGGTGGTGCCGCGCGTGTAGATGATTTCGTCCGCGCTTGGGGCGTTGATGTAGCGCGCGATGCGTTCGCGGGCGTGCTCGAAGGCGTTTGTGGCGCGGTTGCTCAGTTCGTGGATGCCCCGATGCACGTTCGCATTGTCGCGCTCGTAGTAATGCGTCAACGCATCGATCACCTGGCGCGGCTTCTGTGAGGTCGCCGCGTTGTCGAAGTAGATCAGCGGCTTCCCATGCACCTGCTGATCGAGGATGGGGAAATCCTTGCGGAGCGAGGCCCAGTCAATTTGCTTCGGTGCGTTCATCTTTGGACACGAATGGCACGAATTCCCAAGGAGACATATCCCGCCGGAGGTTAATCCGTGCCAGTCCGTGAAATCTGTGTCTCACATCAGGCCCAGTTGCAACCGGGCGGCCTCGGTCATCATGCTCTGGTTCCAGGGCGGATCCCAGACCAGCTCCACGTTGACATCGTCCACGCCTTCGATGCACAGGAGTTTGTTCTGAACGTCCTGGACGAGGACGGGCCCCATGCCGCAGCCGGGCGCGGTGAGCGTCATCTTCACATCGACCTTGTGGCTGCCTTCGCCGACCTGCTGGATGTCACAATTGTAGATCAATCCGAGATCCGCGATGTTCACAGGAATTTCCGGGTCGAACACGGTGCGAATCTGGTTCCAGATTTCCTTCTCGAGATCCTCGCGGGACAAAGCACCGCCGGTGGCAGACTTGATGCGTGTGTCCTTCACCTCGCGGCCCAGCGCATCGGCGTCCTTGCTCTCAATGCGGAACATGTTGCCGTTGACGATGACGGTGAACGTGCCGCCAAGTTCCTGGGTGATGTAGGCCTGTTCACCCGCCTGCAAGGTCACCTTGGTGCCAACGGGCACCACGGCGGCTTCCACGTCGCGGGTCAATGTGATGGGGTCGTTGGAGTGCATGTGACAAAATCAATGATCTTCGCCTTCGGTGGTCACCGGCTCCGCCTTGCCTTCCAGGGCGGCCATGGCGGCGTGCCAGGAAAGGATCGCACATTTCACGCGGGCGGGAAATTTGTGAACACCTGCGAAGGCGGCCAGCTTCCCTGCGGATGCGTCCACATTGCCATGCGTCACCATGTCATGAACCATTTCAAACATGGCTTTGGCCTCGGTCCTGGTCTTGCCTTTGAGCGCATCGGTCAGCAGCGAGGTGGACGCTCGTGATATCGCGCAGCCGCTTCCGACCCAGCTCACGTCAGCAATCCGCTCGCCATCCATTTTCATGAACAGCTGCACCTGGTCGCCGCACAGGGGATTCGTGCCCTGGGCGCGGCAGGATGCATCCTTCATTTCGTGGTAGTTCCGCGGACTCTTGCTGTGGTCCAGAATCACCTGCTGATATAGGTCTGTCAGGTCATCGAACATAGGTCTTGATCAGGATGCCACGGACACACGATCCATGGCCTCCAGCCGGTCCCACACGAGTGCGTCCACCTGTTCGCGCAATGTCTCGCAGCGAATCCGGTCAATGATTTCGCCCGCGAAAGCGTGGATGAGCATCCGGCGCGCCTTCTCGATGCCGATGCCACGGCTTCGGAGGTAGTAGATGGCATCATCGTTCAGCTGGCCGATGGTGGCGCCGTGCGTGCACTTCACATCATCGGCGTAAATCTCCAGCTGCGGTTTGGTGTCCGCTTTGGCGTCGTCCGACAGCAGCAGGTTCTTGTTTGTCTGCTTGGCGTCGGTCTTCTGGGCCTCGGGATGCACGTAGATGCGCCCGTGAAACACGCCTCGCGATCTGTCGTCCAGAATGCCGTTGAAATACTCATGGCTCGCGCAGTTGGGCCGGGCATGTTCGACGAACATGTGATGGTCGGCCAGTTGCTCGCCGCGGGTGATGTAAAGGCCGTTCAACACGGCCTCCAGGCCTTCGCCGTTCAGTTTGGTGCGGATGTTGTTCCGCGAAAGCCGCGCTCCAAGGTCGAAGGAATGTGAAACGAAATTGGAACTGCGGCCGAGCACCGAATAATTCCCGGCCATGTGAAAGGCCTCGGTGCTGTCGTCCTGCAACTTGCAGTGCTCCACGATGGCGCCGTCGCCGATGGAAAACTCGCTGACGATGTTGGTGAACGCGGGTGCGCTGCCGGTGGCCACATGCGTCTCTACCAGGGTCAACTGGCTGCCGGCCTCCGTCACCACGAGAATGCGGGGCTGGATGGTCGCGCCTGCCACACTGCCCGTGTTGACGAACACCAACTGCACCGGGCCGCTCACCTTGGCTCCCGCAGGCACAAAGATGAATGCGCCGTCCTGGAAGTGCGCCGTGTTGAGCGCCGTGAACGGATTCGAATCGTCGGTGACTTGATGCGCCAGGTGCTTGACCAGCAGACCCTGCTCATCACGCAGGGCGGAAGCCATGTTTGCAATGCGCACGCCACGGGGCTGGTTGTCGATGACGGACAAGGCCTCAGAGAAAGTGCCATCCACAAACACCAGCCGGCTGCCGGACAGTTTGCCAAGCGGCATGCCGGCGAGTTGTGCCTTGGTGGGAGCCGCGGAGGTTGCAGCGGACTGGAAGGGCAGTTTCACGAGCGACGCCAGGTTGGTGAAACGCCAGTCCTCGTGTCGCAGCGTGGGAAAGCCGAGTTCGGCGAAACGGGCGATGCCCGCCTTGCGAAGCGCAAACAACCAGCCGGGCTGCGTGTTGACGCCTTCGGCCTCCAGCCGGTTGAACTGGCTGACAAAAGCCGCCACCGGATCGGACGCGGTTATGGATTCGACAGGTGCCATGGTCGTGTCACTCAGGCGGGTTGCAGTTCTTCCTTTTCCAGCCAGTCGTAGCCCCTGGCTTCGAGCTCGAGCGCCAGCTCCTTGCCGCCGGATTTCACGATGCGTCCGGCGCACAATACATGCACGTAATCCGGCACGATGTAATTCAGCAGCCGCTGATAATGCGTGATGACGAGCTGCGCGTTCGCCGCGCTCTTCAGCTTGTTCACTCCCTCGGAAACGACCTTGAGTGCATCGATGTCGAGGCCGGAATCGGTTTCGTCCAGCACGGAGAGGCGTGGTTCGAGCACGGCCATCTGGAAAATTTCGTTGCGCTTCTTTTCACCGCCGGAGAAGCCGTCGTTCACCGAGCGCTTCAGGAAATCGTCGGGCAGGTGAAGCACCTTCATCTTCTCCTTCACGAACTGGAGGAATTCCATTGCGTCCAGCTCGGATTCACCGCGGTGTTTGCGGATTTCGTTCACGGCAGCCTTGAGGAAGTAGGTCGTGTTCACGCCAGGAATCTCGATCGGGTATTGGAAGGCGAGAAAGACGCCTTCGCGGGCGCGCACCTCGGGGTCCATGTCGAGCAGGTCCTTGCCGAGGTAAGTTACGGAGCCTTCGGTCACTTCGTAACCTTCGCGTCCGGCCAGGATGCTCGCCAGCGTGCTCTTGCCGCTGCCGTTCTGTCCCATGATGGCATGCACTTCACCTGCGCGCAGTGTGAGGTCCAGGCCCTTGAGGATTTGCTTGCCCTCCACCCCGGCGTGGAGGTTTTTGATTTCGAGTATCGTTTCGCTCATTTGATTGGGAAAGCTGCGGTCAGTGAGTTCAGGCCTTGGTGGATTTCTTGCGCTTCACGAAGGAAACAAGGCGTTTGCCGTGCCGTTTCTCGCGCTTGCGAGCGTCGGCGAGCATGGCGCGAACGTCGAAGTTGAACTTCGCAGCGAGGGCTTCCTTCACTTTTCGGACTTCTTCGACGATGGGGTCTTCGTTGGATTTGGTCTTCATTCAGTGGGCTATCTTTCTGCGTTTGTCATGTTTCCAAGGCCCGAAGGAAACGTAGTTCCGCCCGGAAGTGCGCTCGGTTTCGCGCAGGTGGTCGAACAGTGTCGCGACATCGTAATGCGCTTCTGCGGCCAGTTTGTCTTTGGTCCGCCAGACTTCTGCGAGGACTTGGTCAGGTTTCATAAGGTTTTCAATCCCATCAATTCTTCCGGCGTGCGAATGATGGATCAGTTGCTTTTCGATTCTAATTCAAGGCGGCGTTCGTCTGCGCGGGACTTCTTTTGGGCTTGAGCGGATTGAATTTCTTTCTGAATTTCGATCGTCCGCTTCTGCCCATTGGCAATTTGGTCCTTTGTCATTAGGTCTGTAATCTGGTTTCTGAATCCACGAAGACTTTCATTGGATGGGTCGCTTGCCGCGCTCAAATTATGCCAAGCGTAAGCCTCGACGTAATCTTGTGGAACGCCGACGCCGTTAACATAGAAATACCCACACCAACCTTGAGCCGCAGAATGGTTTTGAAACGCGGCACGCTTGAACCACTTCAATGCTTGGACTTCGTTTGTGCTGACACCCTTCCCTTTCAAGTAGAGATGCGCCAAGGCATACTGTGCGTCAGCATCCCCCGATTCCGCAGCTTTGGAATGCCACCGGAATGCTTCGTCGGAACTTTGAGGGACTGCTTCACCGCGTTCATACATTCGACCCAAGTAAAATTGTGCTCGTGAGTGTCCTTGAACAGCCGCCTTTCGATACCACTCTGCTGCGTTCGGGAGGTTTTTCTCCAAACCACGATCACCATAGTAGAAGAGGTGCCCAAGCATCCATTGCTCTTCAGCACTGCCTTTCTCCGCTTGGCCTTTAATCGTGGCGATTTGGTCGTCAGTAAATGCTTTCTGCGAATGCACCGTCGCGACTCCAAACAAAAGTGCAACAAGTAACACGATGGGCGGTGCAGACCTCATTGAGGAAGACTGCCAGCCCCAATGATTCATTTGTCGAGAAAAGTTATCGTGGAACGTCTGCATCGCGTGGTCGCCTAAATTCGTCGAACAGTTCGGTCTTCTGAGACGAGTAGAATCAAGACACCGAGCTTTTGAAAGACTGGGCGAATTGATTCTAGGTAGTCACGAAACTTTCGCTCATCTGGAACTGCCAGAGCAACGCGCTCGCGATCCGGGTGGCTTTGGCAAAGCAGCCTGCAAACGCTAAAGAATCCCTTTGAAACCAAGTCAAAAACTTGTGACTGCGTATAAGGCTTTCCAAACCTTGAGCTCCCCATCCGAGAACTGGTTCCTCCCTTAGCTTCAACCCGGATGATCTCGCCTGTGCCGTCACGTTGGCCGACTACATCCACGCCCTTTTCTGATGTTTTCAGTCGCTGCGTGATCCGGTAGCCATCTCTTTCAAGATGGGAGCACACCGAGTCAATGATGTCGTTTTCGTTTAACACAGGCACTTAATCTTTCACCCCACACTTCCTTCCAGACTCACACCCAGCAGCTTCTGGGCTTCCACCGCGAATTCCATCGGCAGTTCCTTGAACACTTCCTTGCAGAAGCCGT
>CAZRGY010000224.1:0-7059 GCA_964599715.1 uncultured Verrucomicrobiota bacterium
AGGGCACTTACATCGACAGTAAGCACACGGATATTGAGAAGCTGATCGAGAACATCCGGAATAACTATACCTCCATGAAGGAGCAACGGCAGCAGATCGATTTGCTGCAGAAGCTCAATGAACGTCATCGCCAGCAGCGTTCACAAGATGCAAATATTGACGCCCGTATCCAATCTTTCGAGTTGGCCTATCGCATGCAGATGGAGGCAGCAGATGCATTTGATGTCAGCAAAGAGCCAGAAAGCATTCGCCAGATGTATGGCGAGGGCACGCAGGCTCGGCAGATTCTCATCGCTCGTCGTTTAGTGGAGCGGGGGGTCCGTTTTGTCCAAGTCTGGCATGGAGACGGGCAGCCGTGGGATAACCATGATGATTTGGAAGTAAACCATCGCAAACTGGCAGGCCAATGCGATCAAGCCATCGGAGCCCTTATCAAGGATTTGAAGCAGCGTGGCATGTTGGATGAGACGCTCATCATCTGGGGCGGTGAATTCGGTCGCACTCCCACTGTGGAATTACCCACGCCGGGATCCAATGCCGGCAAGATCAATGGGCGTGACCACAACCATTACGGCTACACTACTTGGTTGGCGGGAGGCGGTGTTAAAGGCGGCCAAGTCTATGGTGCCACCGATGAATTCGGCTTTGCTGCGGTAGAGAACAAGGTGCATGTGCATGACTTGCAAGCAACGATCTTGGCGCTCATGGGCTTCGATCATGAGAAGCTGACTTATCGTCATGCGGGTCGCGACTTCCGCCTGACTGATGTCCATGGACATGTGGTGAAGGACGTTATCGCTTAGACGGACTTTAGTCTTCGGCCCGGCTAGACCATCTGTCTGCCGGGTCTTTTCATTTTTTGGCGATTGCTGGCAGGTAAATCCGGAATTCAGCCCCGCCTTCAGGCCTGTTCATCGCTTCGATATCGCCCCCTAAGCGCGTGATGATGCCATAGCTGGTTGCCAGTCCCAAGCCGGTACCAACACCAGGTGGTTTCGTGGTGATAAAAGGCTCAAACAGGTGATCAAAGACAACTTGTGGCAGCCCGGGGCCGTTATCCATGAATCGCCACAACACGTAACTTCCAGCCGCCAGTCCGTGGTGTTCACTGGCGGTCAGTTCCACTTTCTCCAAAGTGATGACAAGCTCTCCTCCAGATGCCATGGCATCTCGTGAATTGCTGGCCAGGTTGATTGCTACTTGGAAAAGTTGCTGAGGAACTCCCATCACTGGCGGCAATTCCAACGCCGCCTCCCAAGAGAAACGCATATGGTTGCCCGCCACCGCCATGATCTGGCTCGCGATACCAGCCATGAATTGCACCATGTCCATAGGCTGGGGATGTGACGTCTCCTGCCGGGCAAAGGAGAGCAGTTGTTGAGTGATGGAGCGTCCACCTGCAACTGCCGCTTGCAGTTGTTTCAGATCATTGATCAATTTGGGATTCCCTGTCGCTTTCAGCTCCATCTCCATCAAATCGGCATAGCCTGAGACGGTTACAAGGATGTTATTAAAGTCATGAGCACAACCTGCCGCGAGCCGCCCCATGGCCTCCAACCGACTGGCACTTTCCATGGCTTCATGGTGACGTCTCAACTCGGCTTCAGCACGGTCATGCTTGAACTGTTCCAGGAGCCAGGCGGTGCAAGCAGCCAGTGAACCGGAAAAATTTTGCTCGTGTTGATCCCATTCTCGCGGCTGGCCAACATGTTCGCAACAAATCACGCCCACCACCTCGCCGTCATGATAGATTGGTGCATCAAGAATAGATGATATCCGGTTTGGAATGAGATAGTCATCAGCCATGCATGATGTGGCGTGATGTTTGAGTGCGTCCGTGGCCACGATGGTCCGCTCTTTTTCCAAGGCAGTAAAATAAGCAGGATACGTATCGAAATCTAAACGCCCGCCTTTGCTGTGTACATCCTTGGAATGGACGTAAATATCAACGCATTCGATAGACTTTTTATCCGGGGTATGCAACCAGACTCCGACCCGCTCGACATCCAGTGATTCGGCTGTGGCTTCGTTGATGAGGCGAAATATCTCCAGTTCATCAGGCAAGTCAGAAACCCTGAGGCGGGCAAGCTTCAGCAGCGTATCAGTAAGTCGCCGGGAATGATGAATCATAAGACCCCACAGAATACGACGTTACACCTTTTTGAGGCTGCTGATTCCGCAGCGAAGGGCAAGTATATTCGACCGTTTTACGGTTACATTTTGCCTTCTGTCGCGACCAATATGCGAAACGCCTCACGCATGGCGTCTCTGATTTGTGAGACTTTCGTCAAAAACGCTTCAGCACTGTCAAACCCACACCGGATGGCCACCCGGTGAAGCGGTGAAGACTGGGCGGGTAAAACAGATTCTCCGGCATAACTCCAGCGTCTTAGGATGCTCTCGATTTGGCGGAGCATTTGATAACTCGTGATGAGTGCATTGAGGGGCGCGGAGAGCGAAGGCATCTCGTCTTTGATTCGTGCTAGTGCCTTCACTGTGTTTGGTTCGTGCCAGCCGTTCTCTAGTGAATTTATTTGAGCAACAAACTCAGCATCCATCAGCCCTCCAGCCCCAGTTTTGATGGCCAGGTGTTCCTCGCCGGAAGTTGTGCGCTCATTTTCGATTCGCCCTCGCATTTTCGCGATCTGCTGTTTCCAGTCCTGTTGATAACTCGCTGCTATGGGTTTCTTTCGACTAAAATCAGTCCATCCTCGTACTAGAGCCATAAACCTCTCTCCTAATCGCTTCTGTCCAGCGACTGGACGAGCACGCGTATAGGCTAAGATTTCCCATAGCTGGGCACGCTCGCGAAAATAAATGTCATAGGCATTCATCGTGTTGACGAGTGGGCCGTGTTCGCCATCAGGACGTAGACGCGTGTCCGTTGAGAAAACAACTCCCAACTCGGTCGGTTTGGAAAGCATTTCTAGTATTTCCACCGCATACTTGGCTGAACCGGCCAATTGGGCATGCGGACTGTCTGTCACAAAAACGATATCCAAATCTGAACCGTAATTG
The DNA here is from genome assembly GCA_964599715.1 of uncultured Verrucomicrobiota bacterium. Lineage (GTDB taxonomy): Bacteria > Verrucomicrobiota > Verrucomicrobiia > Limisphaerales > JAEYXS01 > JAEYXS01. Next base: position 3,019 of record CAZRGY010000224.1, read on the forward strand.
AGTTCACATCCCCCGAGCTTGCCCAATGCAATGATGGTAAAAGGGGGGCTTCTTAACTTATGCCGCCGCATGATGACCTCAAGGGCGTATTCCAAGCAGGCGTCAGCTAACGCTGTAAGCTCAATGTAGCTGTTATCCGGTTCAGCTAAACCCAAGATATCTCTCAGGCCGATGCGCATCTGTTCCGCTTGATTATAGCGACGCATCCAGAGCGCTTGATCTGGGTCGTCTCTGCCGTAGCGCAAATCTTTTAGGATTTCAGCCGTGCACTTTTGACGGCGCAGACGTCCGCTTAGTTGTAATTCCTCCAAAAGATCCGGCGTTCGGATCGCCATCTCGGCGAGATACTCGGAACGATCAAACAGGAGCAAGAGCAGCTCGAACTGGGAGAGGTTGTGTATCCATGCCTCGTATAGCATGGCCCGACTGCCGTAAGCCTGGATAAAAGAATCCAGCCGGGCAAGCACGCGATCAGGATCAGAGAGGCGTTTGCTGTAATGTATAGCGGGTGCTGGTGTTGCTGGTGGCGACTCCTCAGAGCAGTAACTGAGCAAAACCGGAACCAGCTCTAAGGCCAATTCCGCCGTGCGCTCTGAGATATGAACGTAACCGGGACCATTGACAAATCTATCCATCAAATGAACTGCATGCGAAACATCTTGGAATCCATGCTTGGCCAGCAAAGCCCGCCACGCTTTTTCGTGAAGTTCAAAATCGCGTGAGAATTGATGGATGGATGGAGTTCGCGCATCCGATTTAAGAACTTCATCAAAAAGTGAGCGGACGCGATCGGTGTGTTCGCCAAGATGGCTTTCGAAATCCTTGATCTGGGTGAACCCCATCAGACTAGCCAGCCGCTCGCGGCTTTTTCGGTCCGTAGGAATCGTATGGGTCTGGAGGTTGTTCTCCATCTGCAACCGGTGTTCGACATCACGCAGAAAGCAGTAGGCGTGGTTCAAATCCTGCCCAGCCTCCGGAGCGAGCAGTCCATACCTTACGAGATACTGTAAAGCCGGCAACGTTTGCGTGTTTTGCAGGAATGGATTCTTACCTGCGTGCAAAATCTGTCTGGCTTGGGCGATGAATTCAACCTCACGAATGCCGCCTCGGCCCAATTTCACGTTTCTATCCAGCTCACCAGCTTGCAGAATTTCGGATTCAATCCGGTCTTTCATATTGGCAATCTCATCGAGAATGCGCCTGCTCAAGTTGCGTGGATAACGAAAACTCTGGATGGTTTCTAAAAATTCTGCCCCTAATTCTTGTGCGCCCGCTACGACGCGCGCTTTGATGAGCATCATTCTTTCCCATATTTGCCCCCATTGAGCGTAGTAGTTTTCGTAGCTCGCCAGTGAACGGGCAAGCGGACCGCTCTCGCCTTCAGGTCGCAATCTTACATCGACACGGTAAAGCATGCCTTCATCCGTCGACCTTGCGATTTCGGTCAGCAATTCCTTGGCGAAGCGGATGAAGAATTGATGGTTTGACATGCCTTTGCCGGGATCTGACTTCCTTGGTTTAACGGGAAAGAGAAAGCCCTCTTCCTGATAAACAAGCATGAGATCGATGTCCGAGCTGTAATTCAATTCCTGGCCGCCAAGCTTTCCCAGGCCTAACACACAGAACCCTGTCGGCTGCCAGTTTCCCTGACTGTCACGGTGCCATGGATGTCCATAGCGCAGCGTGAATTGGTGCCAAAGCAGTTGGTAAACTGATTCGATACAGATATCAGCCACATCGGAAAGCTCCTGTGTCGTTTCCATGGTGGAAGCGAACCTGGAAAGATCGCGTGCCGCGATGCGAACCATCTCTCGTTGCTTGAAGTTGCGCAACGAACGCAGTCCTCCCTGCCGATCTCTGCTCCCTAAGGCCGGAGCCAGCCAGTTTGATACATCCCGCCGAAGGCCCTGAATTTGGCGAGGGTTCTTGAGCAGTTCCGGGTTCAACACTTGCAGTATCCACTCCGGGTGGGTGACAAGCTGTTCACTCAGTGCTTGGGAGCCGGTGAAAAGGGCGACTAACACCCGAATCTGCTCTTCAGAGGCGCGCCGCAAGGTAAACCCTGCCGAAGTGGCGAGCAATTGATCCAAGTAAAATCGCGATCGAGCAGGATCAATGCACTGAGACAGGATTTTTTCCCAAACCGGCTTTGGCATGAGTAATAGTAAACCGAAAATGGAGGATGCGGAAGTCTGTGCTTAGTGGATTGTCTTTTGTCCGGATGGCCATAGAGTTTACCCATGCCTAGAATGATTTTGGCGGGGATACTTGCAGTGATGGTCAACCTGACGACCGTCCATGCTCAAACCACGGGAAACGCGTTGAAGGGCAAGTTGCAGAGCCTCATCACAACAACGAACAAACCAGCCGCCGTTCTCGGAGCAGACCAGGTAGCTGCCGGCCTAAAGGAAGCGCTGGCAAAAGGCACAGAAAAGGCGGTGCGCCAGCTGGGGGCTACCAATGGTTACTTGGGTGATGCCTTGGTGAAAATACCCATGCCAGCAGAATTGAAACAGGTGGACGCTACATTGAGAAAGTTGAAGCAAGACCATCTTGCAGATGAGTTTATCACCACGATGAACCGGGCGGCTGAGCAGGCAGTGCCCTTGGCTGCGCCTGTTTTTGCCGAAGCGGTGAAGCAGATGACTATCGCTGATGCGCAAGCCATCCTGAACGGCCCGAAGGATGCGGCTACGCAATATTTCAGCCGGGTGACGAGGGAGACTTTGCTGGAAAAATTTAAGCCACTGGTAAAGCAAAGCACTGATCAAGTAGGGCTGACTGCGGCCTATAAGCAAATGACCGATCGGGCGAAATACTTAAGCCCGTTCACCAAGACCAAGGTGATGGATCTCGACGGCTACGTCACGGATAAGGCATTGGATGGACTCTTTGTGATGCTCGCCCAAGAGGAGGCTAAAATCCGCCAGGACCCGGCGGCGCGAACCACCGATCTGCTTAAGAAAGTCTTTGGCAGCTCCAAGTGAGAAGGCAGACGGCTGAAAGGTGTCTCATGATCAAAAGCATTTGTGTTTTTTGCGGCTCCAGTCCGGGATTCTCTCCGATCTACAAGGATGCCGCCAAAGAGCTTGGCCGGGATATCGCAGCACGTGGTTGGACTTTAATATATGGGGGTGGAAATGTCGGTTTGATGGGGTTAGTAGCCGATGCAGTTATGGAGACAGGTGGGAAGGTCATAGGGGTGATACCTGAGGCGCTTTTGGCCAGAGAATTGGGGCATCGTGGCATCACTGACCTGCGCGTGGTAGACACCATGCATGAGCGTAAGGCGATGATGGCCGATTTGGCCGATGCCTTCATCGCTCTGCCGGGCGGAATAGGCACGTTTGAAGAATTCTTTGAAATACTCACCTGGGCGCAGCTCGGCATCCATAGCAAACCCTGCGGCATGATCAATACCAACGGGTATTACCAACCTGTCTTGGATTTATTGGCGAATGCGGTGCAGGAAGGTTTCATGCGTAAAGAACATCAGGAGCTGGTTCTATCAGCTGAGACAGCGAGGGAATTACTGGAGAAAATTGTGGCATATAAACCGACTCATTTCCAGAAGTGGATCCAGAATAAGCAAACCTGAGATCAGGGTATTATTCCACAATCTTTGTCTGACTAGGGGTAGCATCAGTCAGCGAACTTGTTTATAATGCGCTACTGATATGAACGATTTACAAGGCGCGCTGCCGGGAGCGACTCAGTTACTGCTGGAATCCTTGGCCTACAACGCCGGATTGAGCTGGCAGAAGCAGGTGACGTTATGGGTGCCGGTGGTGGTGATGATCTTTCTGTTCACGGAGTTGATTTCAAAATCCGAGGCCAAGCGGAAGGGGAATGTCATCTGCCTGATACAAGTAGCGCTGGGGTGCTTCATCGCTTTGTTTGCGCTGGCCCAAGTGAACGGGCGTCTGTTGCAAGAGGCGAACGCCATGGTTGCAGTTGGCGGTTCAATCATCACTCTGCTCCTGATTGGAGCGATCATTTTGACCCCTTTGGCCATGCTGATCAGCGGGGCCGGGTATCTGG
>CAZRGY010000225.1:0-7051 GCA_964599715.1 uncultured Verrucomicrobiota bacterium
CGCACGTTCCAGCGCTTGCTCGATGCTATCGGTGGTCAGCACCCCAAAAACCACGCACCCAGATGGGTGCCAGAAAACCACCACCCGCCAACTCCCTCCGCCGCCAGTTGGTTACAAAATGTAACCACCTGAAAACACTTTAACTCCAGGCGTGATTAAAAGTGGGATAGCCGCCTGATCTGAGACGAAGCACGCGACCCGTGCTGCCGGATTCCAGCCGGCAGTCCGCGACGTCCGCCGTTGCCAACCAAGTCCATTTCACCCACTTCTAATCACGCCTACACACCTGTGCCGCCCCATTTCCCTCATTGCACCCTCCCGCCATTCCGGCTACCTTTCAACCATAGGAAACCACACCGCCATAACGCTAACCCTCGCATGGAGACACACCGCTCACTGCCTCAGACCCTGATGGAGCTCCTGCTTGGTGTCATGCTCATCAGCCCGTTCCTCTCGATGTTCTCCGTTATGATTTTCCTGCCCCGTCCGCCAGTGGCTGCGACCGCTTCCTTGGAAGATTTAGCGCAGTGGCGCAGGCTCATGGTTAACTTTGGTTTTGATGCCTATACCTTTTCCCTCCTCGTTTACTTCGTGGGTTTTTGGCTGACCTACCTCCTTTTACGCCGAGGTAGCCTGCACCGGGCCCCCAGATTGTGGTGGTGCGCAGTGCTCGTCGGCTTTCTCACCATGCTGAACGGTGCAATCCTAAATTTTCTTTGCGTGATAGTCCTTTTGAAAGACCGGTCCCTTTTCTACCGGCCGAAGCTCACCGATTCCAACGATGGCATGTCCCTACCTCCCAGTCCGGCCATAAGCTCCCAGTCCGTTTGAACAGCTTGCTACTCACACATGCGCGCAACCCTCCCCAAACTGCTCCGCCGCTACTGGCCAGTGTTGCTTGTGCTGGGCTTTATCCTGCTGGCGTATCTGACCGGACTGCTCATCTCCTTCGCGGAACCTCCGGCTCGACCTCCCCTGCAGCACCTCAAGCTGACCTTGTGGAATCAGCAGGTGACGGAGATAACCACCACCCTCCAACCCGGAGTCCGCCTTACGAACGTCGTGCAACTTTCCATCTTCGACGGCTTTGAGCCTGTAAGTTCTCTGGACGATGCCCGCCGAGTTCACGGCGAGCCCTCTGGCCTTCGCCGCGTGCCGGAAATGAAATTGGACGCCCACATTTATCCGGTAGCGCAAGGTGAAGTCGGCTACCTGCAAACTCCCACCGAACTCGGCATCCGGTGCCAGCTTTGGGCGTTCCCCACCAACCAATCATCGGAGGACCTGATTATCGATGCCATCCTCTCGCAACAACTCCTGCCTCACCTCTCCGCCAGCGAAAACATCCGCGTGCACATCCGCGAGGATCAAGGCCATAACAGCGTAACACTAAACATGACTAGCGACTTTATTACCTCTATGATTTTGGGCGCCCGCGCTACCGGTAAATAGTTTTTCCTCAGATAGCCACGAAACATGAGCCCCTCACTCAGAGACTTTCTGCTCAACCTCTTTAAGTTATTCGTGTTCGCTGTTTTCCTGCTGCCCGGCATTGTGATGATCATTGATTTCATCCCACCTGACATCACCGAGATGCGTAACCACAAAGGAGCAACAGGAATGGGCAGCCCGATTCTGTGTATGCCTTTGTTCGGACTGCTCGGCATCATTCTGATCCGGAAAGATTTGCTCCTCTCTTACCGCGAGTGGAAACGCTTGGGCTATCCTACCCGCAAATACTGTTCCATCGACAAATGAACGAGCAGCCAAAATTCACGACTACACCATCTGATCAACCCACCCGCACATAGCCCCATCGTCTATCGAGTCATATCCTTCCTTGCTGAATCCTTCAAAAAAGAGTATCAACGCCACCGACCCAAGAATTACTGGAGAGAGGCGACGTTCTAACTCTCCCCATACCCAACTGGCAGAGCAAATCCCCAGGAGTGATTTACCTGCCTTAAATAGTAGAGGACGGAATTTATGGGCGAAGAATGGCAATTTGATATCGTCAACAATCCGGCAGCCATCACCCGGAGTGATTACGAGCGCATGTGGCGGATGTATCAGGGAGAATCAGACGACGACAGTAGCTATTCGTCGTATGATTTCAGTGAAAGTTCTCGCACTTATGAAGAGCGGAGCCCGGAGGAGATTGCAGCCATCCAGCATCAGCTAGCTCAGAACCAGATTGGCGACATGGTGAATGAAGTGAGGCGTAAAACTTACTGGGCACTTAGAGTGGATGAGGGAATGGGTATCGAGGACGCATACGCAGAATGCATACGCGGCGAAGCTATTCTTCTGGAAAAATTGAGACAATCTCCACCAGAAAGCACCAATTCCAAGATCGCTGCATGGATTACCAATAACCCTCCTAAAAACCTTGGCTTCTTTCTGTCTTCACAAGGAAACCTGTGGAATATCAAATTGCAGAAGGCTGTCAAAAAAGCGGTCGAAAAACGTGAGAAAGCCTTGCGAAAATCCTCATCAGGACAAGCACCCGGCACTGCAACAAAAGTCTGGGCCATCGGCGCTGTGCTGCTGGTCATTATCGTATTGGCGGTTTGGCTGATGATCCGTTTCGTATTTTGACCTTGATGCAGCATCAACAGTGTCTATGCCCCGCATTGTCGAAATCCTCATCGCCGCCTCCCCTGCTGAACCGATGCAGCCGCAGTCCTCGGTGCGCGCCATCCCCGGTCGCGGCCTGGTCGGCGACCGCTATTTCCTCGGCACCGGCACCTTCTCGCCACAGCCGCAAAAACCGGACTTCGAGATCACGCTCATCCAGCAGGAATACATCGAGGCCTTTGTCAAAAAGACCGGCATCCCTTTCACTGCACACGATGCCCGCCGCAATCTCGTCACCACCGGTGTAGACCTCAACGCACTCGCCGGACACGAATTCACCGTCGGCTCTGTAAAGCTACGCGGCATCCGCCTGTGCGAACCGTGCAATTACCTCGCCAAACAGACGCACCCTGAAGTCCTCAAAGGATTCGTCCATCAAGGCGGCCTGCGCGCCCAAATCCTGACCGAGGGCGATATCCACATTGGCGATCCAATCACCTGTGATAAGATTATTCCGCTGCCTGCTTGATCCCAATCACTTAAAGCATGCCTGTACCGACAACACCTCCGTCTCTGCCATCAGCACCTGCCAATCTGGTTTGCGGCATAGTCACCTTGCGCTTTGTCGAGATCGTGCCGGGCGATGCCGAGGAGGACTTGGTTCCCTCCTATCATTTCCGCATCCTGCTCGCGGACGGCACGGATGTGGGTCATATCAATTTCCGCATCGGTGACACCGGGCACATCCGCAATTGCGCCGGTCACATCGGCTTCGCGATTCATGAAGCGCATCGCGGCCACGGCTACGCCCGGCTCGCATGTCAGGCCATCGCGCGCTTCGTCCGCACGATCTACGATGATGTCCTCATCACCTGCAACCCGGACAACCACGCCTCCCGCCGCACCATCGAACGCCTCGGCGCCGAGTTCATCGATGAGGTGAATGTCTCCGCCGCGGATGCCCATGACAATCCGCTCGCCAGCAGGAAGCGTCGCTATCGTTGGACCCCTTAAACGAGTTGCCTGATACCCCAAGCGAGCGCCGAAGCCCATGACCCCGTGCTGCCGGCATCTTGCCGGCAGGACAAGCGCACACGACGAATCCAATGGCTTGGCTCTAACGACGGTCATCACGAACAAACTTTTGATCACGGCCACCTCGCTACTGTCGGCAAGATGCCGACAGCACTTTGTCACGCCACCTTCGTCCTCCTCATCCAAACTTTTCTATCGCACCGAATTCCATTGGCTTGACCGTCATTTCTGTTTACGACTTCCGCGGTATTGCCGCCTCGGGGTGGTGACCTCAAAACAGTTGGCTGGACCGCAGCCTTCGATCCAAACTGGAGCCGGTCGTTTTGTCGCACGATATCTTAGTTCAACTGGCAGCAATTCTGGTCTTGGGCATCGTCGCCCAATGGCTGGCTTGGCGCGTCAAGTTGCCGTCCATCCTGCTCCTGCTCGTCACCGGCATCGTGGCCGGGCCGGTCACCGGCTGGCTGCATCCGGATACTTTGTTCGGCGACCTGATGCTCCCCCTCGTCTCGCTCTCGGTAGCGGTGATCCTTTACGAGGGTGGCTTGAACCTGAAGATCCGCGAGCTCAAAGCCGTCGGCGGCGTCTTCTTCCTCCTCACCACTGTGGGCGTGGCCATCTCCTGGATAGTCGGCACACTTGCGGCCCATTACATCCTGCATTTTGAATGGTCGGTCGCCACCCTGTTGGGAGCCATCCTAGTCGTCACCGGCCCCACCGTCATCGGACCGATTCTGCGCCATCTGCGCTTGCGCGGCAAAGTCAGTGCCCTGCTCAAGTGGGAAGGCATCATCATCGACCCCATCGGTGCCACGCTGGCCGTGCTCGTTTTCACCGTGGTGCAAGCGGGCGGCATCTCGGAAGGTTTCCACGAAGCCATGGTGCATCTCGGCATGGCGACCTTGGTCGGCCTCGTCTCCGGCGGCTTGGCCGCGGGCTTGCTCGTGCTCGTCCTCGCCCGTTTCTGGGTACCGGACACGCTCTACAATCCCGTGTCCCTCATGCTGATGTTCGTCTCCTTCACCGCCGCCAATGTCATCCAGGAAGAATCCGGCCTGCTCGCGGTGACGGTCATGGGCATCATCCTCGCCAACCAAAAGCGGGTATCCGTCCGGCACGTGGTCGAGTTCAAGGAGACCCTCACCGTCCTGCTCATCTCCTGCCTCTTCATCACGCTGGCCGCGCGGCTGAAGCTGAGCGAGATCGAGGCCTTGGGCTGGAACAGCTTCCTCTTCGTGGCCGTCATGCTTTTCGTGGCCCGGCCAGTCTCCGTGCTCGCCTCCACCTGGCGCTCCTCGCTTAACTGGAAAGAGCGTCTTTTTCTCTGCTGCATGGCCCCGCGTGGAATCGTGGCTGCGGCCATCAGTTCCGTCTTTGCCCTCAGCTTGGTGAGTGCCGGTTACGAGAGCGCAGTCGAGATGGTACCGGTCACCTTCCTGATGGTGTTTGTAACCGTATTGCTCTATGGCTTGGGCGGCGGTCCCTTGGCCCGTCGACTCAAGCTGACCCAGGCAAATCCCCAAGGCATCCTCTTTGTCGGTGCGAGTCCTTGGGTGCAATCGCTCGCCCACGCCCTGCAAAAGGAAGGCTTCCCGGTCTTCCTCATCGATACGCACGGGCAGAACATCACCACCGCCCAGCAATCTGGCCTGCCTTGCCTCTACGGCAGCGCCGTGGCCGAGGCAGTGCATGAGGAGATCGATTACAGTGGTCTGGGTCGCATGATGGCCGTCACCTCCAATAACGCCGTCAATTCACAGGCCTGCATGCGTTATGACGAGGACTTCGGCCGTGGCCACGTTTATCAACTCCCCTTCCCGTCCGCCAAAGAAGGCGTCCACGAAGCCGTCCCCCTGCAACACCGCGGCCGTCTGCTCTTTCGCAACGAGTTGACTTTGGAACAGCTCAATGAATTGGTGAAAGGCAACTTCGAGGTCGTGAAGAGCAAACTGACCAAGGAGTTCAACTACAAGCGTTACCGCGCCGAGTTGGGTAGCACGGTGCTCCCCTTATTTGTGGTGAAACCGGATCGCACCATCGAAGTCTACACCGCGAAATACGACCCCGAGCCCCTCCCCGGCGACCTCATCATCGGCCTGAGCCCGATCAATCCGGAAGAAACAGAGGAAGCCTTGCTCGCCGAAACTTCAGAATAAGAGCACGGCGCGGTTTAGGTTGCCAGTTCCCCCGCCGCACGGTTCGCTCTTCCTCACTGTTCATTCCTCAAGCGAAAAGTGAAAATAATGGGGGTAAATGATGAATTTGTTTTGTGCCCCCAAACGTAAGAAGGATTGAAAATCCCCCCGGCTCATGGTCTGGTAGCTTCGCTTATGGATGATCTCCAGCAGTTAGATGAATTGCTTACCTGCCGCCTCGACTCCGGTCGCAAGGCCGTGCAGCCCTGTTCCATTGTCATTTTCGGCGCCAGCGGTGACCTCACCGCCCGCAAGCTGATCCCCGCGCTCTATCACCTGCATGTGGAGGGCGTATTGCCCAAGCCCTTCAAAGTGGTGGGCTATGCCCGTCGCGAAAAGACGGATGAATCCTGGCGCGAGGAATTGAAGGCCGGCATGGCCAAGTTTTCCCGCACCAAGAAATTGGACGAGGCGCAGTGGGCGGAGTTCGCCGCGAACGTGCATTACTGCATGGGCGATCTGAACGACAAGGCCGGTTACGAGAAGCTGGAGAACATTCTGAACAGCTTCGATACGCCCGCCCTGCGACACAACCTGCTGTTCTATCTCGCCATCTCCCCCAGCCAGTTCGCCACCGTGGTGGAGCAGTGCCACAATGTCGGCCTGCTGCACAAGACTGCCGAGGGCGGCCACTGGCAGCGGGTAGTCGTGGAGAAACCTTTCGGCACGGACCTCAAGTCCGCGCAGGTGCTCAATGACGAACTGACCCAGTTCGCCCACGAGCGCCAGATCTACCGCATCGATCACTACCTGGGCAAAGAGACGGTGCAGAACATTTTGATGTTCCGCTTCTCGAACGCCATTTTCGAGCAACTCTGGAACCGCCAGTCCATCGAATCCGTGCAGATCACCGTGTCCGAGAAATTGGGCGTGGGCGGTCGTGGCGGTTACTACGAGGAAGCCGGTGCCATCCGCGACATGTTGCAGAACCATTTGCTGCAAGTGCTCTCGCTGGTGGCCATGGAGCCGCCCGTCTCGCTGGATGCTGAACCGATCCGCGATGAAAAGGTGAAGCTGCTGAAATCCATCCGCGAGATCCCCGAGCAATTGATTCCGAAGAACGTGGTCCGCGGCCAATATTTCGCTGGCATGCTGGATGGCGCCTTGCGCCCCGGTTATCGCCAGGAGGAGAAGGTGAAATCGGATTCAAACGTGGAAACGTTTGTGGCGATGAAGCTGCTCATCGACAACTGGCGCTGGTCCGGCGTGCCGTTCTACCTGCGCACGGGCAAGTCTCTTCCGTT
>CAZRGY010000226.1:0-7041 GCA_964599715.1 uncultured Verrucomicrobiota bacterium
CCACCATAGGCAGTTTGCTCTGGCGGATATCTACGAGCGGTCCTAATTCAAATACGTTGGTGTAGCCGTAGCTGTAAAGTGTGTTGAAGGTGTAGATGTTTAAAGATGCGGGACTGGCTTTGGAGGCGAAAGCCACCGGTTCATTCAGGAAGTTGTTGTTGCAGTAGATGAGGATGGGCGTGTCTTTGGAGGGAAAGATTTTGGCGAGTTCATCAGCTGTCACATCGGTCAGGGCCAGATGCTTCGCCCCTTTCACGTGGAGCATCTCGAATTTATCCTTGGTGCGGGCATCATAGATGACCGTCGTCGGCAAGGCGGCGAGCTTCAGGAATTGCTCCTCGGTGACGCGGTGCTTCATCCGCAATTCGCCGACTTTTTTGGCGTCCTTCAAAAAAGCTTGATAATCGATCAGGCGGTTGGGGATTTCCGCAGCTTGCGTCAGCAGGGCGAAACCGATGGTGAAAATGAGCGTGAGAATGGATTTGGTTTTCATGCACGCACCGTAGGGCGGACGGGCGCAGGAGTTGTCAGGAAGCTGCGAGGAATTTGTAAAAGTATCGTGAGAGCCTTCGTTAGAAAACCCGGGTTTGCCTCTTTCCCGCGAAACCTCTACACTCCGGTCACCGTCAATACTCCCATGAAACCGACCACTTTGCTTGCCTCGTTGCTGGCGTTGCTTGTTTGGGCCCAGCCTGCCGCCCATGCCGCGGAAAAACCCAACGTCCTCTTCATCGCCATCGACGATCTGAATGACTGGATCGGCGCGCTCGGCAAACGGACTGATGTGAAGACGCCTAACCTCGACCGGCTCGCCGCGCGTGGCGTGCTCTTCACCAAGGCCTACTGTGCCGCGCCCGCGTGCAATCCTTCTCGCGCGGCGCTCATGACCGGTAAACGGCCCAGCACCACCGGCGTCTATCACAATGACCAGCCGTGGCGTCCCGTGATGAAGGATACGGTGACACTGTCACAGCACTTCATGGAGAGCGGCTATCGCGTGGAAGGCGGCGGCAAGATTTTCCACAACGCCTACAATGACCTCGCCTCCTGGCAGAAGTGGGTGAAGAACCCGGGGTTTCCATCTCCAAAAGCACGCGCCATGCAAGGCACCGGTCACTTCGACTGGGGCGCTCATGAAGAAGGCGATGACAAGATGGGCGACACCAAGGTCGTTGATTGGGGCATCAGTTTTCTCAAGGAAAAACAGGACAAGCCGTTCTTCCTGGCCGTGGGCATGATCCGCCCTCACCTGCCCTTCTACGCGCCACAAAAGTATTTCGACATGTATCCGCTAGACAAGGTGCAGACGCCCAAGGTCATCAAGAACGATCTCGCCGACGTGCCGTCTGCCGGCGTGAAGATGGCGAAGCCCGATGGCGATCATAAGAAAGTGGTGGAGGCCGGCGAATGGAAGCATGCCGTGCAATCTTACCTCGCATGCATCACCTATGTGGATGGTCAGATTGGTCGACTCATCGATGCCTTGGATGCGAGCCCCTACGCGAAGAACACTATCATCGTGCTCTGGAGTGATCACGGTTGGCATCTTGGCGAGAAGGAGCACTGGCGCAAATTCGCCCTCTGGGAGGAAGCTTCACGTGTGGTCTTCATGGTCGTGGCTCCCGGCGTCACCAAGCCGAAGCAGGAGTGCGGCCGTCCGGTGAACCTCTTGGATATCTACCCCACGATGATCGATCTCTGCGGCTTGCCCAAGCGTGACGGCATCGAGGGCAATAGTCTTATGCCCTTGCTCAAAAACGCCAAGGCCAAGTGGGAGGCTCCCTCCATCACGACGCATGGACGTAACAACCACGGCATCCGCACCGAACGCTGGCGCTACATCCGCTACGCCGATGGCAGCGAAGAGCTTTATGATCACGACAATGATCCGCTCGAATGGAAGAACCTCGCCAACGATGCGAAGTTTGCCAGTGTGAAGGCGGACCTGATCAAGCATCTCCCGGCCGTGAACGCTCCGGATGCCCCGAATGAAAAAGCCAGCAAGGAAGATGTGGACGATCGCCCAAAGAAAAAGAACAAGAAGAAGGCCGCTTAACCTTCCGGGTATTTAGCGAATAAAAAAGCCGGTGGCCTTCAAGCCACCGGCTTCGTGGTTTTAAGAGGATCGCCTAGTCATCACCGCCGCCCTGCGATTTCACCGGGCGGAACGGATACACCCAGTTCGCGAACGCCCCGAGCTGACGGGTCTGCAACCACAGCCTTCCCTTGCCCGAGAACTTACAAACGAGCCCTTCACCGGAGAAGAAAAGCGATTTGTAGCCGCCCACCTTGCCGACGCGGTATTCCAGCCCATCCGTGAATGCCACGATGTGGCCCGTATCCACCACGTAATCGCCGTCAACTTCGATCTCCATCATGGCTCCGTAGGTGTTGAACCACAGATCGCCCACTCCTGAGCAACGTGCCAGGAAGAGCGATTCGCCGGAGAAGAAACCCTTCATCAAGCCCTGCCATTTGGATTCCACGTTCACCCCCATCGTCGCCGCGACGAACGCCGCGCTCTGCAGATAGATGATGTCGTTCTCCAGATAGACATGGTCCATGTCTCCCGGCGAACCGGGTGCTATACCGATCTCGCCCGGGCCGTTCTCCGCCGAGAACTCGTTGATGAAAAGCGATTCCCCCGTGAGAAAACGTGAGAACCCGCCCCGCATCTTCGTCTTCATGCGGATGTTCGTGTCCATGGTGGCCATGGAGCCCGCCTCCACCTTGAGCGTCTGCCCGGCCGGGATATTCACCGTGAGATAGCTGTAGTCCGGTTTGCCCTGCAGTTTGTATGGATACTCTGAATGATCGTTGCGCATGGGTTTTCCTTTCTATGCCCGTGGTTTCAACAACGAGCCCACTTCCCAGCCGAAGCTGGAGGGGTTATGCGACTGGCACCACACCGTGCCCTGCCCTTCGAATTTGCACACCAGCCCCTCCCCGCCGATAAAGGCGTTGAGCCAGCTCTTGCCCGGCTTCGTGATCTTGAACTGCAACGTCTCGTCAAACGATACGATGTGCCCTGAATCCACGATGTATTCCCCGTTCACTTCTTGCGGATAGATCGCGCCGAACGAGCTCAGGACCACCTTGCCCGTGCCGGATATCTTCAGCCAAAAAACGCTCTCTCCCGAGAGCAGTGATTTGAAGCCCTGCCAGCCGAGGTCGATATCGACCCCCTCCGTGCACGCCACAAACGAACCGCTCTGCACGATGATCGTCTCACCTTGCAGATCCAGCTGCATCATGTCGCCTGGCAAGGTTGTGGCCAGGAACAGTTCACCGCCATTGGACCCCGCGGTGAAATGGTTCAGGAAGAACGATTCCCCCGAGAGCATACGCTTCAGGCCGGACAGGATGCCGCCTCCGCCGCCCCGCTTCTTCGTGCTCGTCTCGATCTCCATATCGCCACTCATGGCGATCATCGCCCCGCCCTCGGCGGTGATGGATTCGTTCGGCCCCAGCGCGACACGCGCTGCCGAATTGCCCGGTTGGAAAATCAGGTCGATATGCATGTTGTAGCCTCCTTAGATGATCCGGGGGTTGAGCCAGTTCGCCAGACCGCTCAGGCTGCGCGTCTGGATGACGATCTTGCCGGTGCCCTGCACCCGAGTGACCAGGCCCTCTCCACCAAAGAAACTGGAGAAGATGCCGCCCGCGAGCTGCACCTTCAGTTTCAACTGCGGTTCGTAACTCACCAGGTGCGCCGTATCCACGATGTATTCGCCATCCACCTCTTTCTCCAGCAACTCACCGTAAGCACCGTACCACACCTTGCCCTCACCCGAGACGGTGAGCTTGAAAAGTCCTTCCCGCCCGATGAACGAGGCAAAGCCCGCCCACTTCAATCCCAGCTTGATGCCCGGTGTGGAGCAGATGTAGGCGCCCGGTTGCAAGCAGAGCGTTTCGCCGTTCAGATCCACCTCCAGCATGTTGCCCGGCGTGGCTTGCACCAAAGTCAGCTTGCACTGCTCGCCCGTGTTATTGACAAACTCGTTCACGAACAGCGATTCCCCGCCTAGGAACCGTTTGCACAGTCCGGAAAAGAATCCGCCGTTGAACCGCGTCATCATGTCGAGGTTCGCTGACATGCTCGCCATCGCATCCGCTTCCGCCACGATGCTCTCGCCCGGCTCCAGCAGCACGTGCAGATGGGCAAAGGACGGTGCGCCTTTCATCTCTACATTCATTGATTTTCCCCTGGTTTAGGTTTGGTAGTAGCTGATTTTTCTCCCGCTTTGAGTTTCGCGCGGAGGCTATCTTGGAACTCTTTAAAATTCAAATCGAATCCCTGATACTGCTTGTCCCTCGGCAAGGCCTTTGCCAGTTCCTCCAGCCGCGCGATCCGCTCGCTCGTGGCCGGATGCGTGCTCATGAAGGACAAGGACTCCTGCACTGTCGCCACCGGATTGTCCCCGTGCTCCGCCGCCAGCTTCTCGAAGAAAGTGATCATCCCCCGCGGATTCACATCCGCCGCGAGCAGGTAACCCCAGCCCGCCTCATCCGCCTCCCGCTCATGGTCCCGCGAATACTTCTGGTTCAGCAGATAACGCCCGTTGCGTATCAATGTCCCCATCAGATCACTCACATCGCCCAGAAAAACTCGGAACAGGAAATACGTTCCCGTGGACTTCACCATGTTCCGCACCGAATGTCGCTTCGTGACATGGGCGATCTCATGCGCCAGCACACCCGCCACTTCCTCCGGCGATTCCGCCTTCAAGATCAGCTCGCTATGGATCACCACATGCCCCCCAGGCAAAGCGAACGCATTGATTGATTCATCCTCCACGATATGAAACTTGAAGGGATACGGTTGCGGCCCGATACCCCGCAGCAAAGGCTCCGTCAAAGCCGCCAGCTGCTTCTCTAACACAGCATCCTCCAAGGGCGGGTTCTGCTTCGTCATCGACTCGAACACCGTCTCCCCCAATTTCACCTCCCATTCCGGTGGGATGTTCTTCACCACCGCCGTCACCATCGGTTCCCGCGCCGCGATGATCCCGCCTATCAAAGCGGCGATGACACCCAAGACCGCCAGCACCACCGTCAGGTTCAAGCGCTTCTTCCCATGCACCTTCCCGAGCTGCGGCGTCAGTTCTGGATAATGTGTGAACGCCTCCTCTTTCAAAATGGCATGATCCGGCGTATGCAAGGTCGTATCTGGCCGCGACGGATGCTTGAAGAATAGGATGCGGTCCGAGGCCCCGCCCAATGAAACCGTCAATCCCGACAAGGGCAGCTCCAATGTACCAGCCTTTCCCGTGAAGCGCAGCGATACCGCACTCACCGTCAAGGTGCCGCTCCCGCGACCTTGAGGGAACGAAGGTTCAAACGCACCACCTTCATACGTGCGCTCTTCACCGCTCATCACCGGATTGTATGCCCCCAGACTCATATTGCCTTATCTGTTCGCGCAGTGGACCGGATTCATCCTCTTGATGCAATCCAAACCCGCATCCTCACCAGTCCAACCACCGCCTTTCTTCACTCTCAATTCTGCCTCCTCGATTCAACTTTCATGCCTCTACCTTAAAGGGGGACCCCGGACATCCGCTGTCCATGGTCCCTTTTTCTGAAAACTATTTATCAAATCACATCCCATTGAAGCCGAATATGTTACATTTAAAATCCAGCTTTTTCCGGTTTCACCATAAAAATTCTTCCGCGATTTCATCTCAACATCCATGTGCTGGCATCGACACAGTTAGCCGGGTATTCGACCTTGTTTCATCGGCAGCGTTTCGTTATTTAGATACTAATTGTCACCCCTATGATTGCGGCGTCTGAAACCATGGAGCCGATGTCCGGATGCGATTTCGCTTCCAGCGAAGCACGGATTTCCCTCATCGGCAGTCTGAGTGTGTTGTGGATGGCTGCTAACTCCTTGGAGAATCTAGAGGATGGTCTGATGATGCCCGCTCTCTTTGCCGCCCTCAGTTGTCATCTGATCTGGCAGGCTTACCGTTCTTGGAAAAAACCATACATCCGACTGCAAGCCAACCATCTTATCGTCTTCGAATACGGCAAGCCCAAGCACTACATCGACCTGACCCAAGTCCAATCCTGGAAAAAAGGATTAAACCGTACGATTCTCCAGATGAATGACGGCTTATCCGTTTCCATAAGTCATTTGAATTTTATTAAACGGGAGGATGCCATCGCCTTCCGTGCCGCACTGGCAGCGCGAATCGCATCTGTAGCCGCTTGACGTGACAATGCCCAATCCCGGAGGGACGTCTGCTGGTAGCCACGGGTGACCAGAGGGAACCCGTGGTGACATGGTTGAATCCACCAAGCCCCGGCGGGGCGCATGAGACACTCAAGCAGGCAAAAACTACTTCGCATCCGGTAACGCAAACGCCACGATACTCCCGCCCTTGGGCCGCCCTGATTTGCCACCACCGGCGGAGATGACCACGTACTGCTTGCCACCCACCATATAGGTGCTCGGCGTGGCATTGCCGCCAAAAGGCAGCTTCGTCTGCCACAAGATTTTGCCCGTCTCTTTGTCGAACGCACGGAATGTCTCATCCGCCGTCGCGCCGATGAAGATGAGCCCGCCAGCCGTTACCACCGGGCCGCCATAGTTCTCCGTGCCCGTCGGCGGAATGCCCCGCTTGGTTAATTCCTCGTACTCACCCAGCGGCACCTTCCATTTGATCTCGCCCGTGTTCAGGTCCACGGCATTGAGTGTGCCCCACGGCGGCTTGATGGCCGGGTAGCCTTCCTTATCCAGCCAGCGCCGGAATCCGGCAAAGGCATACGACGGCGCTTTGCTCTGGGGTGAAGCCGTGTTGGCCTCATCCGGACGCCCTCCCGTGCTCAAAGTGTTTTCGTTCCGCACGTAGTCGAGAATGGCCGCGCGCGCGCCTTCCGGGATCATATCAAACGCTGGCATGCGTCCGCCGCCCTGCCGTGTGATGGTCTCGATCTCCAGCCGCGTCTTGCGCTTCTCCACATCGACGAGCGAAGGGAATCCGCCCGGGATATTCCCCTTCCGGTCCATCCCATGGCACGGACCGCAATAGACCA
>CAZRGY010000227.1:0-5816 GCA_964599715.1 uncultured Verrucomicrobiota bacterium
TCTCCAGACTTGGCCTTTTACCGAACAACGCCTAGCCTCAGGACGTCCAATTGACCGGGTATGCCTATGAAGACGCCTATACTATTATCCTTGGCCACCGGAGCCCTGCTTGCCCTCACCGGCACCAGCGTGTCCGCCGTGGATACCAGCAAGCTGCCCTTGCCCGTGCCGCGCAAGGTCGATTTCGTGAAAGAGGTCTATCCCATCTTCGTGGAGAAATGCATCAGCTGTCACGGCCCGGACAAGCAGAAGGGCAAATACCGCATGGACACCAAGGAGTTCGCCTTCAAACCCGGCTCCGACGGCCCGTTCTTCATTCCCGGCAACAGTGAGAAAAGCCCCATGGTCCACATTGTCGCCGGCCTGATCGATGAAGGGCTCATGCCGCCCCCGAGTGACAAGCCCGGTGAAAGCGAACCGCTCACGAAAGAACAGATCGGCCTGCTCCGCGCATGGATCGATCAAGGTGCGGTCTGGCCGGAAGGTGAGATTAAGATGACCGCCAAGGAAATCACCTTCACCGCGGATATCAAACCCATCTTCGACAAATCCTGCGTCTCCTGCCACGGCCCGGCAAAAGCGGAAGGCGGTTTCAAGGCCGATACGCGCGAAGGCGTGCTGAAAGGCGGCGAGATTTACGGGGCGGCCGTGAAATTGGATAACGCCGCCCGGAGCGCGCTGGTCATCATCGTCTCCGGCAAGGATGGCGACATCCCCGAACCCAAGAAACACAAGCTCACCGATAAAGAGGCGGAACTCGTGCAAAAGTGGATCGAGCAGGGAGCCAAATAATCATATGCCGCAGACTTCCCGCCGCAGTTTCCTGAAAGGCACCCTCGCGGCTACTGCCGTCACGGCCTGGTCCGCCCAATCTTGGTCGCAGGTAGCCGGGGCGAATAATGATGTCCGCGTCGGCGTCATCGGCTTCAACGGCCAGGGCCGCACGCATCTCGCCAAGCTGCGTAAGATTCCGGGCGTGCGCATCGTCGCCCTCTGCGATGCCGATCATCAGGTGCTCTATCGCGAGAAAGCAACCGCTGAAAAGCTCGGGGAATCCGTGCAGACTTACACCGATGTGCGCGAACTGCTGGCCAATCCGGACATCGACGCCGTCACCACCGCCACCCCGAATCACTGGCACGCACTGATCACCATCTGGGCCTGCCAGGCAGGCAAAGATGTGTATGTGGAGAAGCCCGTCTCACACAATGTCTGGGAAGGCCGCCAGATGGTGAATGCCGCGCGCAAATACGGTCGCATCGTCCAGACCGGCACGCAGAGCCGCTCCAGCAAAGCCATCGCGCAAGCCATCGAATTTCTTCGCAGCGGCCAGTTGGGCCGCCCCCTGCTCGCTCGCGGCCTTTGCTATAAGCGCCGCCAGACCTTGGGCCGCGTGAACGGAGCCCAGCCGATCCCCATCTCCGTAAATTACGATCTCTGGTGCGGCCCAGCACCCAAATCCCCGCTCAAACGCTATCGTATGCATTACGACTGGCATTGGTTCTGGGCAACCGGCAATGGCGACCTCGGCAATCAGGGCATCCACCAGATGGACATCGCGCGCTGGGCCATGGGTTATGACTATCTGCCGCCGCGCGTCGCCAGTATCGGCGGACGCTTCGGCTATGTTGATGACGGCCAGACGCCCAATACGCAACTGGCCATGTATTATTACCAGCCCGCCCCGATCATCTTCGAAGTGCGTGGTCTGCCAACCCGCCGCAGTGCCAAGGAGATGCCGAAGTATGCCGGCACCGAGATCGGCGTGATCATCCATTGTGAAGGCGGTCACTTGCAGATCCTCGCCAACGAGGCGTCTGCTTATGACCCGACCGGCAAGCTGCTCCAACGCTTCGCCGCCACCAATGACCACAAGCAAGATCACTTCGCCAATTTCATCCAAAGCGTCCGCGATCATAAGCCGGAGACCTTGCAGGCCGAGATCCTCGAAGGCCACCTTTCCAGCTCCCTGTGTCATCTGGGTAATATCTCCTATCGTCTGGGACACACCGAAGAACGCGGCGAGATCCAAGAGAAGCTCTCAGATGAGCCTGCTACCCGCGAGACCTTCGCGCGCATGGTGGAGCACCTCGGGGCCAATGAGATCAATCCCGCCGCTGAACCGGCCATGGTCGGCCCCTGGTTGAAGTTTGATGCGGACCGCGAGCAATTCCTCAATCATTCCCGCGCCAACGCCCTGTTGACGCGTGATTATCGCCGCCCGTTTGAGGTGCCCAAAGTGAACTGGCTTTGACGCCCGACCGAGTTTGAGCAAAGGTTGAAGGCGTAATGCGACTGATTGGAACCATCGAAAACGACAAGCACGCCTCCCTGTTCAGCGACTACCTGTTCGTGCGCGGCATCGAGAACAGTGTGGAGCTGGAGGGCAGACACTATGAAGTCTGGGTGCTGGCCGATGATCAGACGGAAGAAGCCACGAACCTGCTGAAAGAGTTCACCGCCAATCCCACCGCCCCCGAATACGCCGGGGTGGAGAAAGCCGCGCGCAAGAAGGAAGCCCAAATCGAGGAAGAAGCCGCTGCTGCCGCCGACCGGAGCTTCAGCAGCCGTGAGCTGATACATCGCAACCAGACCACACCGATCTTCGCGACCATGCTGCTGGTGGCGATCTCAGTGTGTATCGGTTTCCTCTCAGATTTCGGCCATGACAGCGAAGCCTTGCAGCCCTGGCATATCACTGAATTCATCAAGAACGGTGAACACTTTCGTCCTGAAGGCATGACCGAAGTGATGCAGGGCCAGGTTTGGCGCACTTTGACCCCGATATTCATCCACTTCGGCTTCTTCCACCTCTTCTTCAACATGTATTGGATGTTCTACCTGGGCGGCATGATCGAGCGGGCCAAGGGGCACTTTTTCCTGTTGCTGCTGGTGGTCATCTCCGGCGTGCTGTCCAATCTGGCCCAATACCTCATCATAATGCCCGGTTTCAGCAACGGCTCTCCGAACTTCGGCGGCATGTCCGGGGTAAATTATGCCTTGTTCGGTTATTGCTGGATGAAATCCAAATATGACTTCGCCTCTGGTATCGCCATCCATCCCAATACCGTGGCGATGATGGTCATCTGGTTCGCGATCTGTTTCACCGGCATCATGCCGGTGGCGAATATGGCTCACACCATCGGTCTGGTCGTGGGCGTCATCTGGGGCTTCACCTCCGCCCGCCGCAGCCTGACCCGTTAAGCGAAGCGAGCGGTGCCGTCGCTCAGAATTTTTCGTTCCAATTCAGGTTGTCGTACTTTTCCGACAACAGAGCATGCATGTCCTCATCCAAACTTTCACTGAATTTCCCGCTGACCTGCCAAACCTGTCGAAGCGCGCTTTTCAGGGCCAAGGCTGTCAGCGGAATGTTCGTCACAAACTCTCCATGGGGCTTTTGTTGGCGGTAATCGGGCTGCAAAAGCGGCATCAGGAGGGTCTTTTCCACCAAAGGTAGATCAAATTTCAGGAGAAAAGTACCATGGAAAAGCAGGGCATTGCGGGTGCGGCGCTGGGAATTTCCGGAGAATTTTCTCCCCTGCCAGACCAGATCCGTGTGACCGGCCACACAGACGGGCCCATTGAGCAGCAATTCGATCGCTTTCCGGTTCCGCTCCATGATGTAGGCATTGGACCCCGCGATGGTCTTCAGCTCCGCCGTCCATTCCAGCGGCAAAACTAGCGCATAGCTCACGCAGCCAGGGCCTTGCAACACGGTCCCCCCACCGCTGCACCGCCGCAAAATGGGCACCCCCAGCTTTTCACAGGCAGCCCGGTCCGTCTCCTTGCCCAGCCGGTTGGCGTAACCGAGGACTACGAAGGGCACCGGTGACTCCCAAAAACGCAAAACCGGCTGCTGATTGGCATCGCACCAGTTGAGTAATGCCTCATCACACGCTAGGTTGTGGGCTGGCTCGGCATAGCTGACGTCTAATAGTTGCATCAGATTGGTTTAGGCTAAAAATAAGCCATTCTTGCTGCTATCCGGTCATAAAAGAGCCGATTTAGTTTGGCTGACAAGCCATACTGCCGTTACATGTTGCGGCTTCGGCGGTCACTCGCCGGAGCCCATGTTGGTCAACCTTGGACGACGGGACAAGCTGTGAGCACAAAGATTTTGGATTCAGCGCCAGACGCAGGCGCGGCTGGCAAGTCCGGCAACACCGCCATCGAACAAAGATGGCTGGTGGCGTTGGAACATTTCGTAGAAGCCACTTTGGCGCAGCAGAACCCGGAACAGGCGCACGCCTTCCTGGAGCGCCTGCTCGAACGCCTCGAAGAGTCGGGCGTGAAGTCCCCCCGCCCGGTCAGCACCCCTTACGTCAACAGCATCCCGGTGGAGGAGCAGCCCCAGTATCCCGGTGATTGGCAGACGGAAGTCCGCATCAAGAGCCTCCTTCGCTGGAACGCCATGGCCATGGTGGTGAATGCGAACCGCAAGCATAACGGCTTGGGCGGTCACATCTCCACGTTTGCTTCCTCCGCCACCTTGTATGAAGTGGCGTATAATCATTTCTTCCACGGCGGTGATGGCGAACGTCCGGCGGACATCATCTACTTCCAAGGTCACGCCACGCCCGGCAATTATGCCCGCGCGTATCTCGAAGGCCGCCTGTCCGAACAGCATTTGCACAATTTCCGTCAGGAACTGGCCGAGGGCGGCGGTTTGTCCTCCTATCCGCATCCGTATCTGATGCCGGATTTCTGGCAGTTCCCGACCGTTTCGATGGGTCTCGGTCCCATCATGTCCATCTATCAGGCCCGCTTTAACCGTTATCTCAAAGCCCGCAACTTCGTGAGCTGGAAGACGGAGCCGAAGGTCTGGTGCTTCGTGGGTGATGGTGAATCTGATGAACCGGAAACTCTCGGTGCGCTCACGCTCGCCTCACGCGAGAATCTGGACAACCTCGTCTGGGTGGTGACTTGCAATCTTCAGCGCCTCGACGGTCCGGTGCGTGGCAATGGCAAGATCATCCAGGAACTGGAAGCCGCCTTCCGTGGTGCGGGCTGGAACGTCATCAAGGTCATCTGGGGGTCGGATTGGGATGACATGCTCGCCAAGGATTCGAAAGGGCTCCTCCGTAAACGCATGGAGGAAGTCATCGATGGTGAGTATCAGAAATACACCGTTGAGACGGGCAGCTACATCCGTAAACATTTCTTCGGCAAAGACCCCGAACTGCTCTCGATGGTCAATCACCTGACCGATGAGCAGATCCGCAAACTGATGCGCGGTGGTCATGACATGCGCAAGGTGTTCGCCGCCTTCAAGGCCGCCACCGAGCACAAGGGCCGTCCGACAGTTGTCTTGGCCAAGACCATCAAGGGCTACGGCCTCGGCGAAGCAGGCGAAGGCCGCAACGTCTCCCACGGCCAAAAGAAGCTGAACGAGAAAGAGCTGCGCGAATTCCGCAAGCGTTTCAACATCCCCATCAGCGATGAAGAGATCGCGGAGACGCCGTTCTACAAGCCCGCGCCGGACAGCCCCGAGATCAAGTATTTGCAGGAACGCCGCAAGGCCTTGGGGGGCTATGTACCCAAGCGCGTGAACCGGTCGGCGAAGATGGACATCCCGGCGCTCGAGACTTTCAAGGAATTCCTGAAGGGTTCCGGCACCAGCGAAGTGTCCACCACCATGGCCTTCGTGCGGTTGCTCACGCATCTGTTGCGCAACAAGGAGATCGGCCGTTACATCGTGCCCATCATCCCTGACGAAGCCCGCACGTTCGGTATGGATGCGCTGTTCCGCGAGGTCGGCATCTACTCGCCGAAGGGCCAGCTCTATGAGCCGGTCGATAGCGAATCGCTCCTCTACT
>CAZRGY010000227.1:5826-7040 GCA_964599715.1 uncultured Verrucomicrobiota bacterium
CCGGTGGACGTCTCGCAGCTGCTCTACTACAAGGAAGCGAAGGACGGCCAGATCTTGGAAGAAGGCATCACGGAAGCGGGTGCCATCTCCTCGTTCATCTCCGCCGGCACCGCGTATTCGACGCACGGGGTGAACATGATCCCGTTCTTCACCTATTACTCGATGTTCGGCTTCCAGCGTATCGGTGACCAGATCTGGCTCGCTGGTGACATCAAGGCGAAGGGCTTCCTGCTCGGCGCCACCGCTGGCCGCACGACGTTGAACGGTGAAGGTCTCCAGCACGAAGACGGTCACAGTCTCCTGCTCGCGAGCACAATCCCCACTTTGATGACGTATGACCCGGCGTTCGCCTATGAACTCGCGGTCATCGTACAAGACGGCATGCGCCGCATGTATCAGGAAGGCGAAGAGATCTTCTACTACCTGACGCTCTATAATGAGAACATCCCCATGCCGCCGATGCCGGAAGGTGTGGAAGATGGCATCCTCAAGGGTCTCTACAAATACAACACGGGCGCAGAAGGCCTGAAGCACAAGGCGCAGATCATCGGCAGCGGTACCATCATGCAGTCCGCGTTGAAGGCACAAACGATTCTGGCCGAGAAATACAACGTCTCGGTGGATGTCTGGAGCGCCACGAATTACAAGCTGCTGCGGAACGAAGCGCTGGGTTGCGAACGCTGGAACATGCTGCATCCCACGGAGACCCCGAAGAAGGCATGGTTCCAAAGCGTGTTGGAACAGGAAAAGGGACCGTTCATCGCCGTGTCCGACTTCATGAAGATCGTGCCGGATCAGATCGCCCCGTGGGTTCCGGGTGGCTTGACCACCTTGGGCACGGATGGTTTCGGTCGCAGTGATACACGGCCGCGGTTGCGCCGGTTCTTTGAAGTGGATGCCGAGTGCACCGTGATCGCCACGCTGTATGCGCTGGCCAAGCGCGGTGAGATCGAGCGCACCGTGGTGGCCCAGGCCATCAAGGACATGGGTGTGGACCCCGAAAAGGTGTTCCCCTATCTCCTGTGATTTTTTAGGAAACCGGCCTATAATACTTTGCGTGGCATCACCACGCCTGATGGTAGCCGTGGGTTTCAACCCACGGTTGCTTAGTTAAATGAATCGACTGCGGCGGCAGGAAATGCCGCCCTAAGACAGAGAATTTATGGACGTCAAATTACCGAAGCTCGGTGAAGGTGCTGATTCCGGCGTGGTCG
>CAZRGY010000228.1:0-7025 GCA_964599715.1 uncultured Verrucomicrobiota bacterium
CGCCGCACCTTGATATCTTTGAAGTAAAACACACTGCCCGGATCATGCCCTTGCAGCGCGATGCTCCCGCCTTTGGGATTCAGCAAACGCCCCTTGCGCTCGGGTGGACGTTCCGCATTCGGCGGCTCGGTGTAATCCACCGTCGTCTGGCCATTGACCTTCACCTGGATGCGCTGTCCCTCTACCCGGACGTAGATTTCGAACCACTTCGTTTCATCCACTGGCGATTTCGCCATGTCCACGATGGCATACAGGCTGCCGGTTTTGCGCTTCTCTTTCTCCGTGCTGTTCAGTTGCACCTCATACCCCTTGGCGAGGTGTTTCTTCGCATCGCGCGTGGAGGTATCGGTGTGGAAGAAGATGCCCGAGTTCGCATTCGGTTCCCCTTTCACGGTGGCTTTGAGCTCGAAATTCTTGAACCGCGCTTCCTCCGGCTTCCCCGTCCCCACATAGAACAGATGCGAACTCGCCTCCGTCGCCTGCGTGCGGATGACCCCATCCACCACCTTGAACGAATCCGGGTAAACATTCGCCTTCCAACCCGTAAGGTCTTTCCCGTTGAACAGGGAAATCCAGCCATCTTCTGCCCGTGAACCGGCTGGCAGCAGGACCAAGCCCGCCAGCAACAACACCCGCCAAACAAAGGTGGCTTTCATAATGCGTTTATTTCTTTTTCTTCTCCCTCACCGCTTGCGCGTTCGGATTGCTCTTTGGTTTCGTGGCTCCAGCGGCGGCAGCGACTTCCGGCGGTTCCGGGTAACGCCCCTGGTCATCCGAGTCCGAGATCCACTTGTCCAGTGCGGCCCGCAGTTTCTTCAACATTGCCTGGTCATCCGGGTTCTTGGAGTTCACCAGATTGTTCATGGAGTGGGGGTCCTTCTCCATATCATACAACTCCTCCGGAGGCATGCTCGGTGCCATGTAAAAGTTCTTCTGCCATGGCGTCAGTTTGCCCTCTTTGTCCAGCTCATGGATGATATTCCAGGCGGGATACTGACGCTCCTTGTACGCGTTCGCTTGGAAGAACGGCTTCTCCGGCGTGAAGTTCTTGATGTAGCGGTAACGCTCATCCCGCACCGTGCGGAAACGGAAAGGCGTCTCATCGCAACGGTCCCGCGCGCCAAAGGCGTATTCCCGCGCAGGCTCGGCTTTATCACCCAGGAACACCCGCCCCTGCATCTTCGCCGGTTTCGCGATTCCCGCCAGTGCCAGACTCGTCGGCGTCAGGTCGATGGCTTCAATGATCTGGCCCGAGACCGTGCCCGCCTTGAAGTTCTTCGGTGCCGGGACTCCCTTCGGCCAGCGGATGATCAACGGTATCTGCAATCCGTCGTCGTAGCAGAACTGTTTGCCGCGCAGATTCGCCTGCCCGTGATCCCCCATGAAGATGACCATTGTGTTGTCCGCCAGCCCGTCCTTCTCCAATTGCGCCAGTATCTTGCCGATCTTCACATCCAGTTCCGAGGCCGCATCCAGGTAGCCCGCCCAATCTTCGCGCAACGCCGGCACATCGGGATAGATCGGCGGCAGTTCCACCTTCGCCGGGTCAGCTTTCTTGGGAGAATTCCACGGCCCCTTGCCCTTGGCACCACCCACGCGATGCGTCTCCGAGAAATTGATCTGCGCATAGAATGGCTGATGCGATTTCAGATCATTCCAGTTCGAAGTGTCGAACGGTTTGCCCACGTAGGTGAAATTCCAGTCCGTCTTGCCCGTGCCCTTGAAACCCAGTTCGCCCGGCAGTTCCCGGATGTTCGCCGTGTAGTAACCGCCCGCGCGCATCCAGTCGCTGATGGGTTTCACGCCCTCCGGCACCATGTAACCATCATCCCGGTGCGAGCGATGATTGTGCGCCCCGATGGTCGTCTGGTACATGCCCGTGATGAAGCCCGAACGGCTCGCCGAACAGACTGGCGCCGTCGTGAAGGCGCGGGTATAGCGCACCCCTTCCTTCGCCATCTTGTCCAGGTTCGGCGTGAACACTTCCTTCGTGCCGTAGCAGCCGAGATGCGGGCTGAAATCCTCACCGATGAGCCAGAGAATGTTGAGCGGTTTTCCTTGGGCGGCCTCCATGTTGCCAGCCAGCCAGGCCATCACGGCCAGTAGCATTAATATGCGCTTCATGTTCAAAAGATTGGGTTCGATGTTCGTCAGGCTAACAGAGACTTTGCCGCCCCGAAAAGTGTTCTTTCCTTAGCGTGACCTCACAAAATCCGGTTTCTCCCTCGTTTCCTTCAGTGGCTTGCTCGGGTCATGATGTTCATTCGGTCCGGGCACTTCGGCGGGCACAGACTCGATCCACTGCAGCAGTTTCTCCCGCATCGCCTTCGTCCGCTCCGGATCGCTTGCCGCCAGGTTCCTTGTCTCGCCGATGTCCTCCTTCAGGTTGAATAACTGCGTGCGTTGGCCTGGCACGTAATTCCCTTGTGGGTCCACCCAATCGCCGAAAAATTCCAACAGCTTGTAATCCCCCTCCCGGATGACCGCACACGGCGTGCCGCCCCAGCGCAAGTCATACAGCGGCATATACCAATACAATGGCCGTGGCTTGATCTTATACCCGCGCAAAACCGGCGAGAGGTCTGTGCCATCCACCGTATGGATCTCCGGCACCTTCGCCCCGGCTAAGGAACAAAGCGTGGGCATCCAGTCCACCACATGCACGGGCGTGGCTTCCACCCGGCCGCTCTTGATCACCTTCGGCCAACGCACGATGCACGGCACACGGATGCCGCCCTCATAAGCCGAGCCCTTGCCTGCGCGCAGCGGCGCATTGTCGAACTCCATCCGCTCGACTGCCAATCGCTTCACCACCCCATCCCCTTTCGTCACCGGCTTCACATCGTAAGACCAGTCGATCCCGCCATTATCACTCAGGAAGACCACCACCGTGTTTTCTTTTTCTCCTAGCTCTTCCAATCCCGCCATGAGCTTGCCGATGGAATTGTCCAGGTGCTCGATGCACGCCAGATACAGCGCATTGAAATTGCCCTTCTCCGGCGCGCCTTGGGCCAGATGCTTCTTCACTAATTCCTCAGGTGCGCTCAAGGCATGATGCAGCGTGTGATGTGCCAGATAGAGAAACCACGGCTGATCCTTGTGTTCACCGATGAAGCGCAACGCATCCGCCGTATAGCGATCCACTTCTTTGTCCCCCTTGTTATGCCCGCTCTTCTCCGGTGCGGGTGCCACGTAATCAAATCCGTAGAGCGGACCCGCCTCCGGATTCAGCCCCACATAATTTCCATCCTCACTGTTGCTCAGATGCCATTTCCCGATCTGGCCCGTCGCATAACCCGCTTCCTTCAATGCTTTCGGCAGCAGGAAAGTTTCGCGGGGCAATTGCTCCACATATGATGGCTCCCGGACCGGCGCCCAGGGCGTGCCATACCACGGGATCACATGCCACATGCCATTGCGGGCCGTGTGCTGTCCCGTGAGCAATGACGCCCGCGTCGGTGTGCATTGCGGCGTCACATACGCGTCCGTGAAGCGGATACCTTCAGCGGCCAGCTTGTCGAGATTCGGCGTCGGCACCGCCTTGCTGCCGTAGCAACCCAGCGATGGCCAGCCCTGGTCGTCGGTGAGGATGAATAGGATGTTCGGCTTTTTCGCACCCAAGGCCTGCACTTCCGATATCAGGCACAGCAAAAGCCCGGCGATGAAGAGTGATCCAATGCGCTTCATGTTCATAGGGACGGGTTCCAGCCGCCAAAAGTAACAGGCCGCGCCCGTTTGTTCGACACAAACTTTCCCTACACCCACCGCTCTGACCTCCTCTATCTCAACTGTCATGCCTACAAGCATGACCTCAAATCGAGTGCAGCGTTATCCTTCAGCTCGCTATAACACGTACAACTAAACAAAATTTTAAAAACCTCCTCCAGAAACCCCTTTTCCCCTTCTTAATTCTTCATTCCCCCCCTAAAACTCCGTATTTCTCGAACCACCCCTTCATCAAACCATTCACCTCGTCTGCCTTGGCCACATGCAGATTGTGCGAGACGCCCTCGAACAGTTTGCGCTCGTTCGGCACCTTGACCGCATCCAATGCCTGCTTCAATGCCTCGGACAATTCCGGCCGCACCGTGGTGTCTGTCGTGCCGTGCAAGATCAACATCGGCACCTTCACGCGTCCGGCCACTTCATCTGAGGGCGCCGGATACCCTTTGACCTGCGAGATGCCACCCGCCGTGATCGCACAGGCTTTCAACAGGTCCGCCGCATCCGCCGCGAGCCGGATAGTGAGAAACGCCCCCATGCTGTTGCCATAAGCTGCCATGCGTTTGCCATCCACCTCGGGCATCGATTTCAGGATCGCCAGACAAGCCTTCGCCCGCCGCACATTCTCATCGCTCGCGCCAAAATCGCTCCGGTCCCCTTTCGGCTGCGAGTGCGTGTAATCCGTGGCGATGCATACCATCCCCAGCTTCGCGAACTCGCGCGCCTTCGGCAGACCGAACTGCCGCGCATTGCCGCCCAATCCATGGCTGATGAGCAACGCCGGGAACGGCCCCTTGCCTTCCGGCTTCACCAGGATGCCCTGCAAGGGCTCCCCATCCGCCACACACGTCCATTCCTGCCCCTCCAGTTTGAAATCCTTGATCCCGCTCGCCTTCGCCTCCGTGCCTTTTGCCGCGTCCGGCTTCTTGCTCGGCTCTTCCCTCTTGGGCGGTGCCGGTGAATTGTTCGGCCGCTGCCGCTGGAAGGCCGCATCATGCTCTTCCTTGTCCAGAAACCCGTCCCCATTCCGGTCCAGTCGCTGGAACAATGCTGGTGGCCCGCGGAACTCTTCTTTCGAGAGCTTGCCGTCCTTGTTCTTGTCATCCCGCCCGATGACCTGATCAAACGTCGGCCGGTTACCCATCTGCGCGTTATTGCCGCCCTTGGGCTGCGCCTGATTCGCCGCCGGACGCTCCACTGTCTCTGTGGTCGTGCTCTCCGAGGTTGTGGCCTCTGGCTTATACGGCTCCTTGCCCGCGTTCTTCAGGAACTTGTCGAAGAACGCCACGACCAGCCCCGTGATCTCCGGCCCGCCAAAGCCCGGTCGGCCATGCCCACCACCATGGATGGTGTGGAAATGCACCTGCGTCCCGTTCTTCTTCAACGCCTCGAACAGCGCCTCGCTCTGGTTGATCGGCACCGTCCCGTCCTTGTCTCCATGCACGATGAGGAACGGCGGATCATCTTTGCTCACATAAGTGATGGGATTCACCTTCACCGCCTTGTCTTTGTTCTGCAACACCGCCCCACCCAACAGCTTGGCTTCCGGCGAAGAATCCGTCGCGTGGCTCTCATACTTCGGCGTGGTGACGAACTTGATGAAATCCGTGGGGCCATAGTAGTCACACACCGCCTGCACGCTGCTGGATTGATCCAAGTTCGGTCCCACCTCAAACTCCTTCACGCCACCGCTCGTGCCGATGAGAGCCACCAGATGCCCGCCTGCCGAACTGCCCCACACGCCGAACCGTTTCGGGTCCAGATTGTATTTCTTTGCGTTCGCCCGCAGCCACCGGATGGCTGCCTTGCAATCCTCGATCTGCGCCGGGAATGTCGCATGCCCGCTTAAGCGATAATTGATGCTGGCCACCGCATAGCCGCGTCCCGTGTAACCCTCCCGCAATGGCGGGCACCCATCCTTGGAACCGTTTTGCCAGCCGCCGCCATGCACCCAGATAAGCAAGGGCAAAGGCCCCTCCGCCTTCTCCGGCACGAAGAGGTCCAGCTTGTGCCGCTCATGGCCGTTCTCCACATACTCCATGTTGCGATACGCCTTCACCCCTTCCGGCGTGCGCGGAGTTGTTTGCGCCAGGGCACCCAGCCCCAACGCACCACTCAACAGCAAAACCATCAATCGCGATTTCATAAGCAGCCTGGTCGGTTGGTTGTTTTGGTCATTCTCCTACTACGTCCGCTTCCTCCCTTTGGTTCGCCCTTTTTCCTCATCCTGCCGCATCACTTGCAGCAAATGCGTGAACAATGCATGCGCCCGCTCGATCTCCGCAGCGCTCAAACCCTCCTGCAAAGTCGCCGTGACCCCTTCATGAAACGCCTTCAACTTAGGCTTCAGTGAGCGCCCCAGCTTGGTCAACTTCACCCGCACCGCCCGACCGTCTTCCGCGCACTTGCGGCACTCCACCAACCCGGCCGCCTCCATCTTTTTGAGCAACCCGGTCAGCGTGGCATTGGCGATCTGCACCCGGCGGCCGATATCCTTGATGATACAATCATCCTGCTCAAACAATGCCAGCAGCACATGCCCCATCCCCGGCCCGAGATGACGGTCCAGCCCCGTGCTCGCCAGCCGCCGCTCCACCAAACCCAAGAACGCATAATACAACCGCGGCAGATACAACGGCAGATCTTCCAACGCGGAACTCTCAGTGGCAACAGACTGGCGAACTTTGCGCGGCATGATATCTGGGGAATAAGATTAATTCGGTAGCGTAGTATCATGCTCCCGCCCACTTGACAACTTCTTTCCAACGGCTCGCGCGCGCCAGGTCACGAGAACGACAGCGTCTATGTGTTCTCTGCGCTCTCTGCGGTTATCCTCAACTCTCCCGCAGATCATAGCACACCACGCGATCCTTGGTGCGCACCAGAAGTTTGCCTTGCGAGATGGTCGGCGAAGGACACCAGAGTGCCCGCACGTTTGCCTTGCCCAGTTCCACGCGCTGGTCCGCCGTGGCCTTGAGCATCTGGATATTGTTCCCGTTGTTCATCATCACGAACACCTTCCCGTCCGCGATCAGTGGCGACGAGATGGTCGAGGGCACCGGCTGCTTCCACCGCACCTCCCCGCTCGCGAGCGAGACACAGTAGTGATACCCGTCATCCATCAGGTACACGTTGCCGTTGTAGATGATCGGGCTGGACTGCGTGCGCACCACCTCCAGCGGGAACTTCCACAGTTCCTCCACGCCATCCAGCTTCAGCTTGAACGCCACCAGGCCGAGCTTCGCATTCTTCGTCTGCACCGCCAGCGTATCATCCACGATGGAAGGCGTGGAATCACCGCC
>CAZRGY010000229.1:0-6934 GCA_964599715.1 uncultured Verrucomicrobiota bacterium
TAAAGCGTTGACGATCATTACGGCGGGGCTAATCGCCTTCAGTATGGGGGTGTCTGCCCAGACCACCACAAGCTCCAAGGCGGAAGAAGCGCAGCAGTCGCGCGGGGAGGTGGTGCCGCTTATCACTTTTGATGAGACACCGTTGACGGACGTCATCACCACGTTGGCGCGGCAAGCGGCCATCAATTTCCAGTTCGATCCGAAAGTTACGGCGGTCCAGATTGGGCCCAATGGTGCTCCTGTGCCACCAGCTGTGATCTCTATCCGTTTTGAAAACGTCACCGCGATGGATGCTTTCGAGGCGGTTTTAGATAACCATGGCTTGCAGTTTCTCCCGAATGAGAAGACCAAGATCGGCCGGGTGGCTCCGCGGGACGCCAAAGCATTGGAGCCGCTGGTGACCCAAATTTTCCAACTACGCTACACCAGCCCAACGAACATCCTGCCGGCGATCCAAGCCACCTTCAGTGATACTCGCGGCAAGGTGACTCCTGATATCCGTTCCAGCAAGGTGCTCATCAACGCGATTGAGAAAGACATGAAGAATGTGGAGAAAATCATCGAGGAGCTGGATACGGCCACCAAGCAGGTGTTGATTGAAGCCCGCATTGTAGAGACGGCCCGCAACCCAAGTACCATCAAGGGTATCGATTGGGGTGGGACGTTGCGTGCTCAAAACTTTACATTTGGAAATGGTTTCACGACGGGTGCAACTGTCACCACGGCACCGGGAACAAGCAGCTCAACTACCACAGTGCTGCCGACAGGTCCGGTCACTACCACTACTACATCACCTGCTTCCTCAGTTACGACATTGAACTCTGCCTTGGGACAAGGTGGGTTCTCAGTTAATACCAAAAATGGTGTATTTCCTGGTATCGGTTTCCTGAATGCGGACGGTGTTTCTGGTGTGCTCTCATTCTTCAATGAAGACACGGATAGCGAAGTGGTCGCTACGCCACGCACGGTGACGATGGACAACCAATTGGCCACGCTTTCAGTCACCCGCGCCTTCCCGATCTTTGAAGTGACGCCCGGTTCGGCCAATACACCGGCCGCGGCAGAAGTCACCTACACCAACGTGGGTACTATCCTCCAAGTGACCCCACGCATCACTGCT
Organism: uncultured Verrucomicrobiota bacterium; assembly: GCA_964599715.1. Lineage (GTDB taxonomy): Bacteria > Verrucomicrobiota > Verrucomicrobiia > Limisphaerales > JAEYXS01 > JAEYXS01. The sequence goes on from CAZRGY010000229.1 coordinate 1,121, forward strand.
GATAGCAATGTCTTCCTGCATGTGATTCCGGAAGTTTCCAATATTGATGGCAAAGATTTGCAGACCATCAATAATGCGACCTTCGAGGCTAATATCTATGCTCTCCGCAAGATGGAGACGCATGTGATCATCCCGAGTGGCAACACGTTGGTGATGGGTGGTTTGGTCAGCGATAACACGACGAAACAGTATTCCAAGGTGCCAGGGCTGGGTGATGCTCCACTCTTCGGTCGCCTGTTCCGGCGCGATTCCAAGGCTCGCTCCAAGGTGAATCTGATCATCTTTGTGACGCCGACCATCGTGCAGGATTACGATTATCAATATACGCCGACCGATTATCTCCAGAATCGTCTTCAGGACCAGAACATGCCGAAAACGCATGTGGCTCCTGGGGATGAGGACTGGTCCGCTTGGGATTCGGGCAAGCCCAAGGACTGGAAGAAGGACACCAAGAAAGACACGAAATAAGTTGGCACTAACTGCTGACTGTAATTCGTTGAAATCATGAATATCTTAACCAGCTTGAAAAAGTTGGCCAGCGACTGGAAGCCGCGAGGGCTTGGTCATTTGGCCACTGGAATTGTGTCGGCGCTAGCCGTATGTTCGGCCACTTCGGTGCTGGGACAGGTGTCGGTAACGACCGTGGGTGGTGGCCCGTTCTCACAAGATGTTGGCACCGCTCCTGGTAGCTTTATCATCACCTACTCAGGTGCTGGTCCGGACGGCGGACCTCAGTCCGGCATCAAGCTCGATAGCCCTTTGGGCATGGCTTTTGACACAGCGGGCAATCTCTATATCGCGGAGAATACTCAAGGTAACATCCTGAAAGTCACTAAGCCGGGCAACCGAGATGCGAGCTTTACCTACATGTTCGTGAACGGATTGACATCACCTGTGGATGTCAAGGTGGCCAGCAATGGTGATGTATGTGTGCTTACTGCACCTGTGGGAGGAGGTAGCATCCTACGCTACAACGATTCTGGTGTGCTTCAACTCGTGGTAACCGCAGCTTTGGTTAATCCCACATCGTTTGTGATACTTTCCAGTGGCGATTTTGTGGTGACTGAAGCAGCCGGCGCGGTCAAGCAGGTGACTCCGGCCGGGGTTGTGACGGTTTTGAATGCTGTCAATTTCGTGAACCCGACTGGTATCAGCCTTTACTCCAGCAATCGAGTGGCGATTGCTGATGCGGGCGATCACTCGATCAAGGCTTTGAATCTGACCAACACGGCTAACGTTGTGTTGTTGGCAGGCGGCAATGGAGCTGGCTTCACTAATGGTTTGGCACTTTCGGCGAAATTCAATTCGCCGCAGCGAATCAGTTATGCACCTAACGGCAGTCTTGTGATTGCCGATATTAATAATCATCGCGTCCGGTTGCTGACGCCTGACGGGCGTGTGGATACGATTTATGGCGTGTCAACCAACGAATGGCCGGACAATGCATCTTATCCGACCTATCCTGGCTGGAAAGAAGGTACGAATGCTCACGCCAATCAGCCCTTTGGCGTTATCGTTGGTCTGGGTTCTACCAATGTTTTCGTGACAGAAGTCGGTCACACTTTGGATCTCTTGCGGGTTGCAAGCGGGTTCAGCTTGGCGGCACCTACCGGAACCAACAGTGTGCCAGGCGGTGGGGTAGTGGATACCAACGTCACTGATGTGATTATGACCTTGGGATTTGCCTCTGGTGAAGCTTCTTCTGATTATGTGGCTTATCCGGGGCAGTTCTTCCAAGTGCCGGTTACGCTGACACTGCCGACAACCCAACAAATCTACTCGCTCAGTTTTCTGGCGGCGGTGACGAATGTTGGTGGCTCACCGGTCACCAAGACCACCGGGCTTACTTTTGAAAGCAAGCTGGTCAAGCCAGCAGTGGGGCAGAGTGGTGTTACCACTGTGAGTAACGGATTCTTTCTGGGTTTTTACGTCACGAATGTCTACACGGACACGGCGAATGGCTTGTTCTTCACGAATGTTGAGCCAGCGATTGCACCTGGTGTTGTCACCAATATGGACGGTCAGTATGCTTTGGTTGGCTGGATTGAGCCACCGCCACCTTTCGGAGGTACTCTTTATCCAGTGGCTCAACACTTGGTGAGCCAGTCTATGGCTCACGTGAACCTCTTTCAATCTGCTACCTTAGGTCGCGTGATTTTGGGTTCTTTCGGTTTCCAGATCCCTCCCGGGGCACCGGTTGGGACGGAGTATCGCGTTGAGGTGACTAATGCAAACGCTTCCCAGACCATAAACACGTCTGTTCCGGTGGTGACGCCAGCCTTGACTAGTTTAACTGCGCTGGGAGCGGGGAATGCCAACTCGATCAAACGAATCATTGTTGCTGCACCCAAGCCTTATTTGGTGGGGGATATCGAAACCTTCCGCTGGTATAATGCTGGTGAATTCGGTGATGGCAAAGTAGATGCGGTTGACGTGCAGCAAACGGTGATGATGGGGATATACAGCAATAATATTGCTTATCCTACCAACAGTGATTTCTTCAATACGGTGGATTCTTACGACAGTAACTCGGGCATTGATCCAGTAACTGGTAATATCAATAATGCTAAAACGGGGGATTCAATCCTTACGCCAGGTGATGTCATGGTCACATGGCGGCGTTCAGTAGATCCAGCGGCGCAATGGGTCTATCGTTTCCCGGGTGGTATTTGGGCTAGCAATGGCCCGGGACCCGGATTGCCCGGCTTTGCTCTTTCCAGTGTGCCCGCTGAGCCCATGTCGGTGCCGGCTGTTAAAACGGTTTTGAACTTTGAAGCCGGTGATGCCAATTCAGTATCGGGGGATATTGTGGTCCCAATCAAAGTCAAAGTGCGTGGCAGTACGCCGCTGAAGGCTATGTGGGTATCTGCAACGGTTGAACCAATCAACGGTGCTCCTGCGCTTGCTGAAGCAGTCGGATACACACCCGGCTCTGAGAGTCTGATCGGGTTGCCCAACGGGCAATTGACGATGCGCCGCGGGAACAACAACATCGCGTTGTCATGGCTCAATTGGCAAACCTATCCATTTATCCCCGGTTTGCCTGATGGTGATCACGTCATTGCCACGCTGGTTATCAAACCATCTCGTGCGCTGCTTGCTGGCGAATCATATCGTGTAGTACTGGACAGTGTTGCAGCGACGCCTGAGTATGCCTATGAGATCAACAAGCAAAACGGCATCCTTTCGGCCAGCGCCGCCCTGCAGTCGTCTTGGGGTGATGCCATTCCTGATGCATGGCGCTTAAAGCACTTTGGCAAGATATTTGATACCATGACGGCGGCTGATGATGACGCTGATGGTGATGGTGTCTCCAACTTGGCTGAGTTTAAAGCTGGAACAGATCCGCGGGATCCGCACTCGGTTTTCAAAGCGTCAACGCCTGAACCTGCAGATGGCTCTGTCGTCAAAGTCCGTTTCATGACGGTTGCCGGCAAGAGTTATGTAGTGGAGTCCTGCGCAGCGATCGGTGCCGCTTGGAATCAAGTCGGCGGTGTGGTGAGCGGAACTGGTGGTGAGGTGCTTGTGAGTGACGCAAGTGCCGGTGCCAGCGGCAAGTTCTACCGCATTCGGATTGTGGACGGCAATCCGGCCCAGTAAGCAGTATATTTCAAATCAAAGAAGAGGCGCATCGAAAGATGCGCCTTTTTCTTTGTGATTTTCGGGGGAAAAGCCAGCTCAGTTGATGGTCAACTGTTGCTTGATTTTAAATTTCTCGATGCGCTTGCGCAGCGTGGCGCGGGTGATGCCCAACAGTTTGGAAGCGCGCACTTGATTACCGCCTGTTTCAGCCAGGGCATGGATGATGAGTTCTCGTTCTACCGTCGGGATAAGTTTTTGATCGCCTTTGGTGCGGGCCCAATCGAACAGGCGTCGGATCAGCACGATGGTCTCATCCACCGTTTGCGGTGCGGGTGCGGGAGTGGCTGCGGCAGGCGCATCGGGCGCGGCTGGGGCAGCCATGGGGCTGCTCGTGGCGGCGGCGATATCGGCAGGTGCCGAGAAAATCTCACTGGGCAGGTCGCTTTCCAAGATGGCATCGCCTTTGGCGACGACCAAGGCACGCTGGATGGAGTTCTCCAGCTCGCGCACGTTACCTGGCCACCGATAGGCTTGCATGGCCGTAAGGGCATCATTGGTGATCGCCTTTAATGGACCTTTATGCGCTTGGCCATACTTCTTGAGGAAGTAGTTCACCAGCAGGGGGATATCCGTGGGGCGTTCGCGTAATGCCGGCATCCGGATGCGGACCACATTCAGCCGGTAAAAGAGATCCTCGCGGAACTCCTTGGCGGCCACGGCCTGTTCTAGATTCTTATTGGTCGCGGCGATGACACGGACATTGACCTTCATCGGCTGATTGCCGCCGACGCGCTCAAAGGTGCCGGACTGCAGGACGCGCAGGATCTTCGTCTGTGTGGGCAGACTCATATCCCCGATTTCGTCCAAGAAAATCGTGCCGTTATTGCACTGCTCGAACTTGCCGATGCGCTGGACGGCGGCCCCGGTGAAAGAGCCTTTTTCGTGACCGAACAGCTCGCTTTCCAGCAGGTTCTCCGGGATGGCGGCACAGTTGATGGCCAGAAAGGGCTGGCTGCTGCGCTGACTGTGGTGATATACGGCGCGGGCCACGAGTTCCTTACCGGTGCCGCTCTCGCCCGTGATCAGGGCGGTGGCATCGGACATGGCGAGCTGTCCGATCAGCTTGAAAACGTTCTGCATCGGCTCACTCCGGCCGATGATGCCCATCTCATAATCCTCCGTCTCAAGCGCCGGTTGGTAGCTCACTACCTGCTTCATGTCGCGGGAGGCCTTGAGGGCGGCCGCGACGATCTGCTTGAGCTTGGGGACGTCGAAAGGCTTGAGGAGGTAATCGAAGGCCCCCAGTTTCATGGCCTCGATAGCCGTCTGGGTGGTGCCATAGGCCGTCATCATGATGACCGGGAGCTTGGCATCGATCTGGCGCAGGCGGCGGAGCGCCTCCAAGCCGGTGATGCCGCCCATGCGGACGTCCATGATGACCAAGTCAGGCTTGACCTTGGTCAACAGCTTCAGGCCTTCCTCACCGCTGGCGGCAGTGGTGAGTTCGATTTCTGGGGAGTCGAAGATTCGGCGGAAAGAGTATTGAACATCCGCTTCGTCATCGATGAGCAGGAGTTTGTCCATCGTTACATAGCCGCAAGGGTCGCGGCGACCCACAAGTTAGCAACCCGGGATAATATTGCACGACATTCTATCAGTTAATGATGAAAAATACTGTGCATCTGGGAGTTATGGCCCTGATTCCGTTTCTGTAAGATGATGTTTATCGCGAAATGACAGGTAAACCGCCCCCCCGATGAGGCTCCAGATCAGGCTGCCGGCGTAGGTCAGCAGGGAGAGGGTGAGGGCCTGAGTGTTTGGCACGCCGAACTGGGGGGCTGCCAGCAGCAGCACAAAGAGGTTTTCCCGGACCCCCAAGCCCGAGGGTGTGATAGGGATGGCGGACAGGCAGATGATGGCCGGCACGATGAACAACAGTGCCTGCAAGCCTACAGTGAGCGATAAACCGCCCGCCACAGCATAGACTTGGAAGACACAAAAGGCATTCAGCGCCATGGAATAGACCAGCGCCAGCAACAAGGCCCGGGGATTCTCCCCAAAACGGCGGCAAGAATTCAGGGAGCGCTCCAAGACCTCGGCCTTCGGCAGGCGCTTGAGGAACTCGCGTACTTGGGGAAACCGTTTCGAGACCCCCCCGAAAAAGGCGAGGTAACTGAAGATGGCCGAACCGACGAACAGGGCGGCGATCAAGCCTCCAAAGCTGACCAAGGT